>CAMGRE010000116.1 GCA_946061355.1 uncultured bacterium
GATATCAACGCTGGAAGCGATGACTATACATTTGTTACCATTCAATGCTACATAAAGAGTGACGAACAGAAAGCCGTTGTCATGGAAGTAGGAAATGGAGATTCTGTAACGGTAAGGGGAAAAGTTACTGATGTTGGTGAATTAATGGGATATTCAATTAATATTGAAGAAATAGTTGCAAATTAGTAAATAGAAAGATTGCATTGTGAGATGGGGTCGTTTGTCTTAACGATAATCAGTACACCCCTCTCACAACTTCTTACATGGTTATATTATCTCTAACGTATCGTGATCTCGTCTATTCTCCGCAGTTCCTCTTCCGTGAAATCAGTATTACCCAGGATCTTCAGGTTCTCCAGGATCTGTTCCGGTCTGGAGGCGCCGATCAGCACACTTGTGACCTGTCCGTCCTTCAATACCCACGACAATGCCATCTGTGCCAACGTCTGTCCGCGCTGTGCCGCCATCTCGTTTAACTCCGTCAGCTTTGCAAGCTTCGCATCATCCAGCGCACTCTCCTTCAGATACCTTCCGTCACGTTTCATGCGGCTGTCCTCCGGGATCCCGTGAAGATATTTGTCAGTCAGGAGCCCCTGCGCCAGCGGGCTGAATGCAATGATCCCCTTGCCTGCTTCAAATGCCGCCTGCTTCAGACCATTCTTCTCGATCGTGCGGTCCAGTATGGAATAACGGTTCTGATTGATCACAAAAGGACACTTCAACTCCTCCAGGATCGCACACGCCTTCTTCATCGTAGCGCCGTCATAATTGGAGATCCCCGCATACAACGCTTTTCCGCTCTTAACCACCTGATCCAGCGCGCCCATAGTCTCCTCAAGCGGCGTCTCCGGATCCATTCTGTGATGATAGAAAATATCCACGTACTCAAGTCCCATGCGCTGTAAACTTTGGTCAAGACTTGCGAGCAGATATTTCCTGCTGCCCCAGTTCCCGTATGGCCCCGGCCACATATCATAGCCTGCTTTGGTGCTGACCAGCAGTTCATCCCTATAAGGCATCAGTTCTTCCTTCATGATCCTGCCGAAATTGATCTCCGCCTGCCCGTAATCCGGTCCGTAATTATTCGCAAGATCAAAATGTGTGATCCCATTATCAAAAGCCGTAAAGCACAGCTTCTTCATATTCTGAATATCATCGAACTTCCCAAAATTATGCCACAGTCCGAGAGACAATGCAGGAAGCTTCAGTCCGCTTCTCCCCAAGCGATTATACTGCATGTTCTCATAACGCATATCATCTGCAAAATAGCTCATTTTCCTTCTCCTTTTCCGTTGTCTGCCATCCTTTTCCCATATCTGAGCGGCTCGGATATCGTCCTGTTGAAAAAGGAGATCAGGGGGCCCATACAGAACGCCGACATCACCGTACCGATTCCCAGCACCGCACCCAGCAGCCAGCCGGTGATCGAGCAGAACAGATCACAGCCGATACGGATCGGTGCAAAAGGGCCTTTTGTCCTTTCCGAAAGGATCAATGCCACAGCATCATATGTCGACACACCCATATTGCTGACAAAGTACAGCGATGATCCGAAAGACAGGATCACAAGCCCCGCCATCAACAGGATCCCTCTGGAAAGATATGTGTCATGCGGCAGATAGGTTGAGAAAAACCAACTGGATAATTCCACCGCGTAGCCCAGAAGGAAAATATTGACAAAAGTACCCAGTCCTATTTTGGTCCTGTCAACCAGGAACACCCCGATCAACATGATCAGATTCATGATCATATAAAAAGTACCGAATGTTATGTTTGTCAACCCCCATACACCATGCGCCAGCACCTGAAAAGGATCCATTCCGAATGCTGACGTATTAAACATTCCGACCGATATCCCGCTGAGCGTGACACCTGCGACAGTCATCAGCACCCTGCGCTTCATCCCACCGTCCCACTGCCATTTTCCTGACTTTTTCATCTGTAGGCCTCCGAAAAACTTATGTAAACTTGCACCAAATCACCCATACGATTTTGGGAGAAAATTATGTAAATCAATCACTACAAAAATGCTCTGACAGCCTCTGCTGTCTTCGCAATCTCCTCCTCCGTATGCGCTGCGGACACAAACATCGCCTCATACTGTGACGGCGCTACATAGATTCCGTTTTCCAGCATATGTGTAAAGTATCTGCTGTACCTTTCGGTATCTGACGTTACAGCCGTGTCATAATCTTCCACCGGTTTCTCAGTAAAGAAAGCACTGAGTAATGATCCAATCTGGTTGACATAAACTTTTCCCGTACTGCGATATGCCTCCGCCAGAGCAGATGCTTTCTTCTCAATCTCATCATAGACAGACGGTCTCTCCATCAGGATCTTGAGAGTCTCAATCCCCGCAGTGGTTGCGATCGGATTCCCGGAAAGCGTTCCCGCCTGATACACTTTGCCCACAGGTAACACGCATTCCATGACATCGCGTCTGCCGCCATACACCGCCATGGGCATCCCGCCGCCCACAATCTTGCCGAGGGTTGTCAGATCCGGCCTGATCCCATAATATTCCTGTGCACCGCCAAGCCCCAGCCGGAAGCCGGTGATCACCTCGTCAAAGATCAGCAGTGCGCCGTACTGCTCTGTGATCTTCCTAATGAATGGAAGGAAGCCATCTTTCGGCAGTACCACTCCCATGTTTGCCGCCACCGGCTCCACGATCAGACACGCGATCCGCTCACCGTATTTCTCGAACAGTTCCCTCACGGAATCCTCATCATTGTAAAGCGCTACGAGCGTATTTTCCGTATAAGATGCGGGCACACCGGCGCTGTCCGGCACTGCACTGGTCAATGATGCCGATCCTGCTTTCACGAGCAGGCCATCCGAATGGCCGTGATAACATCCCTTGAATTTCACGATCATGTCACGCCCGGTATAGCCTCTTGCCGCCCGGATGGCGCTCATCACAGCCTCCGTACCGGAATTGACCATCCGCATCATTTCTATCGAAGGCATGCATTGATGAACCAGCTCCGCCAGTGTCAATTCCTTCTCCGTAGGTGCTCCGTAAGTCAGCCCGTCAGCGCAGGCTCTCTGAACCGCCTCAACTACGCGGGGATGTGCATGCCCCAGGATGCCTGGCCCCCAGGAGCACACATAATCAATGTATGTGTTTCCATCCACATCCGTGATGCTGCTGCCGGTTGCACTTGCAATAAAAAGCGGCGTCCTGCCTACATTATAAAATGCCCTTACCGGACTGTTCACTCCGCCGGGCATTCTCTCACAGGATGCCTTGTATAATTGTTCCGACCTCTCTGTCTTCATCTCAGAACCTCTTTATAAATTTCAAAAATCAAGCGCGGCGGTAAGCCGGGTTATGTCGTTGGATGATCATCTATCTAGGACTGCTGTCGCCAACAGCCTCAAGCGACCTACCTGGAAGCTGGCCGGGCAAGCTTTATGGCTTCCTGTTTGGTCTTGCTTCGGATGGGGTTTACATGTGCCTCTGATGTTACCATCAGAGCGGTAGTCTCTTAAGCTGCCTTTCCACCCTTACCGGCAAAGGCCGGCGGTATTTTTCTGTTGCACTGGCCTTGGAGTCACCTCCACCGGACGTTATCCGGCATCCTGCCCTGTGAAGCCCGGACTTTCCTCACCTCCCATACGGGAGCCGCGATCATCTGCCGCACTTGCGAAGCTATTATAACACGTGAAAAATCTCTCTGCAACCGATTACCGTTCCATCGGGAAAATGCTGCCCACCGCAGTGATGGTTTCTGCCAGATCTCCCCTGTAATCTTCATCCTGCGGGTTAAGACTGTTGATCACGCAGCCAAAGCTCTTTTCATACCCCGTCGAATGGATAAACCGCCCCTCTCCCAGACAGATCGCCACATGACCGGGGAAAAAGATCAGATCGCCTTTTTGTGCCGCTTCCCGCGGGATCTCCCGTATCGGATACCCTTTCTCAATCGAAGCATCCCTGTAGATCAGGACTCCGTTCAGCATATAACTCATAAATGCCAGTCCGGAACAATCAATGCCTTCCGTCGATTTACCGCCCCAGCGGTACTGAGTGCCCAGATACCCTTTCGCCGTCTCCGTCACAGCTTCCCGGAACGCTTTCTCTCCCGCAGGAGTTCCCAGACAGGGGGGAATCATGGACGAATCCGTAAAAGGAGTTCCCTCTGTCAAAAACCGGTTCGTATCCTTCCTCTCACAAATGCTCACTGCAGGCACATAACCGGTCACACCGGCTGACGTCCTGATCAGACGATAACCCTTTTCCGCCTTTTCTTCCAGAAGTGTCACAAAACATCCCCTGCAAAGAGTCGTCAGAATAATGCCCCTGACCGTCGGAATACTCATCACATCCGCCCATCTCGCCGTCACGACCCAGCCATTTTCCCGAAACAATCCACCTGTTTTGCTCTCATTCCGTGCTGTTCCGGATTCCGTCTCTACTCCGGCTTCATTCCGCAGTGTCCCGCCTTCCGTCACATCGGCAGCGGCGACCCAGCCCTCGTACCCATAATGAGTTACCACACGGGCATAGTCTCCTGACTCTTCCAAAATGCCGACCGCCCATCCCATCATCACCTCGTCTGAGATCTGCGTCTTTTCCTCTTCGGCGCACTGCTGTTCCCCGCCGATATCCGCAGACTTCCCGCCGGCCTGCTCCGGACAATTCTCATACAAATATGCGCGCGGTTTTATTACCACTCCCGTTCTCATCTCTTCTTCCAGCCTCCCATTGCAAATACTGCCCTGGACATTCGTCCGATCAGCTTCTCCGCTTCCTTCTCCATCTCCGGCTTCGGCTCAAACTCCGACACAAACACTCCGAAGAAATAATCACCGCTTCCTGTCTCGAACACACCGGCGTCATGGATGATATCGTCGAGCCCTCCCGTCTTGTGCGCCACGAGGATCCGTTCATACAGATACCTGCACAGACTGTCATGATCTCTGTTTCCCTTCAGAATATCATAAGCCAGACGCGCATCCCGGTCCGACTCTTTTTCTGTATAGATCATTGTCATGCAATGGTAGAAATCATAAGGCGAGATATAGTTGTTAAGCCCCTTTTCCACCGCTTCAAAATCCAGCATCCTGCGCTGAATGATCGTTTCCGTCAGCCTTTTTTCGGCAAATCGGCGGTTATACTCATCAAATCCCAGATAGTCAAGCAGTACATTGGTTGCAGTATTGTCACTGTTCACGATCATCCATGTGATCAGCTCCTCAAAGGAAGCCTCTCTCTCCCCATACTCAAATACTTTGGAATCGTCCAGAATCTGCTCCTTACGCACCAATAGGCAGTCCGCGAGAGACCGCCCCTCCTCCCGCAGCTTCTCCATCAGCACCATCATCACAGGCACCTTTACCGTACTGGCAGATACGACTCTGTCGCGACTGTCTCTCTCTAACAAAATGCTGTCCTGCAACCTTTTCTCCGTCAGTTCATCCGCCGGGGAATGTGCCCCATCTATCCCTGTCATTCTGCAGCACTTCTCAACATCCGCATACAGATACGCCACTTTCCCCGGAAACGCATCCGCCTGGTGATCCAGATATTCCTTTAATTCTTCCATACTCAATCCCGCCTCATCATCCGCAGTGCGCACTCAGAAGCAGCCGGCCTGCCTCTGTGCGAAGACGCACTGCTCATTGCCATCGCGCAAACGGCCGTACATCTGCCATGCAAATGTACGGCCATCCCAAGCAAGTTACAAATTGATCAAAATCTATTTCTGCTTAATATAACCGAAGTAGAAGTTACCGCAGTAGTAAACGAGTCCGTCATAACAGTCCGCATCGAACAGATAGGAATTCTGCTGATGGAACAGAGGCACAATCGCTATCTCGTCTGCAAGGATATCCTCGCACTTCGCATAATTCTCCCACTGAGTCTTTACGTCAGCACTGCTGATTGCCGCATTGTATGCTGCATCATAATCCGCACTTGCAAAACCGGAATCAGATACGCCGCTCACACATGTATACATCATATTGGAGATATCCGGATAATCCATGAACCATCCGAAATAAGCGATGTCGTAATCCTGCTCCTGTCTCTGTGCAAAGAAGGAATCCACGATCTCAACCGTTACGGAATCAATGCCGAGCACCTCTTTCCAGTCGCTGACGATCGCCTCTGCGATCTCTTTTCTGCCATCGTTGTTTACGATATAAGTAAGTGCCGGGAATCCTGCACCGTCCGCATAACCTGCATCTGCAAGAAGCTTCTTTGCTTCCTCACAGTTTGCTGTATAATCAGCCTCGTCTACCGAGAACCACGGTGTCACAGTTGTATTGAATTCTTTGCCTGACTCATCGGTAAGTCCTGAAGGTGCATACGTTGTAGCAAGCTCATCGCCGAGATTTCTGATGGAAACCAGTCTGTTTCTGTCGATGGCAAGTGACAGAGCCTTCCTCACATTGGCATTCTTCAGTACCTCAGGACCTTTGTCGCCTACGTTAAACATTGTGCAGTAAGTGTTGTATCCGGAAGCAAACTGCAGCGCCTCCAGATTTCCCTCCTCGGGATAAGAATCGGAATAGATGATATCTCCGCTCTCAAAGGAAGCCAACATGGTAGAGGTATCTGTCATAACCTGCCATGTAATCTCCTTTGCCGTAATGGATGCAGCATCATAATAATCCTCTCTCGCCTTCATCACAACAGACTCCTGATGTGTCCAGTCTGTCATCTCGTAAGCTCCGTTGTAAACCGCCTTGTCGGGATCCGTTGCGTAAGCATCACCGTTTGCTTCCACGTAATCCTGTCTTACCGGATATGTGGAAGGAAATGCCAGAACGCTCGGGAGATAAGCACAGGGATACGCAAGCTTCACTACAATTGTCTTGTCATCCGGCGCTTCACTGCCTGCCACCATGTTCAGCAGATCACAGTAATCGTTTGCAGCCTCTTTCAGATACTGCCATCCATAGATGAAATCTGCTGATGTCACAGGCTGTCCGTCAGACCATGTGATATCATCTCTCAGAGTAAAGGTATATGTCAAACCGTCATCACTGACCTGCACATCCGATGCCTGCCCGAGAACCACATTGCCTTCCTGATCCAGCTTGTATAAACCTTCAAACAGATGACGGCATGCGGAAAGTCCCTCCAGAGTAGCTGTCTTTGCGGTATCCAATACCATGGCATCCTCACTGCCGCCGCACACAGAAATGGCAAGGCCTTCCCCGGATGCTGCTCCCGCATCCTCTCCGCCTTCCGCACTCTCCGATGCAGAGCCGGCATCACCGGCTGATGATGAACCGCAGCCTGCCAGCAGACCTGCCGTCACGCAGATACACAGCAACACACTCAACAACTTTTTCTTCATAATGTTTTCCTCCTGTTTTCAATTTAATTTATATGAAAAATGCTATATAAATTACTTCTTCATCTTGGGATCCAGAGCGTCTCTCAATCCGTCTCCGAAGAGATTGAACGCAAGGATGATCAGGCTGATGATCATCGCCGGAAAAACCATTCTGTAAGGACATGTCGTAATGCTGTCCAGCGCATCCGAGGTCAGGGAACCCAGACTGGCCATGGGCGCCGACACACCGATTCCTAAAAAGCTTAAGAACGCCTCCGTAAAGATTGCGGAAGGGATCTGCAGCATGACCGTCGCGATCAGCTGACCGATGCAGTTCGGCAGCAGATGCTCTTTGATGAGCCTCCTCTTTCCCGCTCCCAGCGCTCTCGCCGCCGTCACATATTCCATCTCCTTGAGCTGCAGTACCTGTCCCCTGACAATCCTCG
>CAMGRE010000117.1 GCA_946061355.1 uncultured bacterium
TTCTCGTTTGATTTAATTAGAGTATAACAGGAATATATGAACAAAATATGAACAAATTGTAACTATATAGTAAAATATTATAAAACATGAAAAGCGGAAAAGAATAATGTGTACAAAATGCACAAATTCAACGATGGTTGTCAACGGGAAATAAAAATGATAAAATGAAATCCATAAAGTTGCTAAGACACATTTTCAGGATGGGGAAAGTGGTTGATGAGTATGTTCGGAGGAAGGATCATGGACAATTTTATGGACAAGCTGGCACAGAGATTCAATGCCCAGGAGATGATCAAGGCAAACAGTCAGGCTGAGGCAAAGGAACTGGAACGTCTGCGGCAGCAGACCGAAATGTATGACGGGTATCTGAAAGAAATGCGCAGCCTGAATCTGAAGAATGTGGAGATCGCACAGCAGATCACACAGATGGCAGATCAGATTCAGAAATTGACGGATCAGGCTGTGGAAAAGATTGCCGGTATGCAGGAGGCTGCGGGGAAAGAGCAGGTCCAGGCAATGATCGAGAAGCTTGGGCAACTGCAGGACGACATTGCAGCGGTACAGCAGAAGGCAGAGGAGTCGGAGAAGCAGCTTGAGGATTTCATGCATAAGGAAAGTGTGAAGGTATACCGCAATGTGCAGGCGGCGGTATCGGAAGAATTGTCCGGCAAGGTGAGCGAACTTTCGGACAAGCTGGATCAGAAAGGAAAGCTTCCGACAAGTATCTATGTGCTGGAGATTCTTGGGATTCTGTTGATTCTCGGCAATCTCGGTGTGTTGATCGTTCACATTCTTGGTATCTTGTAGGAGAGTAAAAATGAGCAAACAGATTTGGAAGCCGGGAAATATGCTTTATCCCCTGCCTGTTGTGTTGGTGAGTGTGGCAGGCAAAAACGGGGAAAAGAATGTGTTTACGGTGGCGTGGACCGGAACGGTATGCAGCGATCCTCCTATGGTGTCGATCTCTGTTCGTCCGCAGCGTTATTCCTATCAGATGATCCGGGATACGGGAGAATTTGTGCTGAACCTGACGACGGAGAAACTGGCGTATGCCACGGATTTCTGCGGCGTGCGCAGCGGTAGGGATTTGGATAAATTCAAGGAGATGCATCTCACGGCGATGCCTTCCGAGCAGGTGGGAGCGCCGTATATCGAGGAGAGCCCGGTCAACATTGAGTGCCGTGTGACAGAGTGCAGGGAGCTGGGCGTACATCATATGTTCCTGGCGGAGGTGCTCTGTGTCCATGCGGAGGAAGCCTATCTGGATCAAAACGGAAAATTCGATCTGTCGAAGGCAGATCCGATCGTTTATTCTCACGGTACTTATTATACGTTGGGCAAGCCCATCGGCACTTTTGGGTACAGCGTGCGCAAGAAGTAAGCGGAAGACGCTTGCTGATCAAGGGAAACAGGCAGCAGACCTCTGTCCGGAAGACAGAAAATTTTTCGGATGGGCTTGACGGATTTCTCAAAAAACAGTATCATATTAAAAAATTGAAAATCATAATTTAGCCACAAAAATGTAGCATCAGACTTCGGTCTGGTGCTTTTTCAATTTTGAAGGGAGTATGACAGATTGAGCCAGTTTGAGAAAAATATTGCATTAAATTTGAAACGGATACGCAAGTCGCATCACTTGAGCCTTGACATGATGGCAGAGAAAACAGGCGTGAGTAAAAGTATGCTGGGACAGATTGAGAGAGGAGAATCCAATCCGACGGTATCCACGATCGGCAAAATTGTGGAGGGGCTTCGGATTCCGTTTGAGGCGCTTCTTTATATGAAAGGGGACAATGTTCTGGTGATGCAGGATGACGAATTCCCTGTATGCAGAGAGCGAGAACAGGAATATCAGTTTAAGCAGATGATCCCTTTTGAGCAGACAGGCAAGTTTGAACTGCTGGCGGTGAGGTTGGAAGCGGAGACGGAATGTCAGAATCCGCCCCACCGTGAGGGAACAGTGGAGTATGTTACCGTGACACAGGGGAAGCTTCTGCTGAATGTCGGCGGAGAGGATTATGTTGTGGAAGAGCATCAGGCGGTCAGGTTTCACACAGCACAGAACTATTTTTATAAAAATCATGAAAAGACACCGCTTCTTTTGCAAGTGGTGATCTCACATGAGCAGATCAGTGCGTATTGAGATCATCACCTTTTCCGAGCAGGCTCCCCCGGACGACGGCATCGCTTCCGAAGCGTTTCCGTATGCTGTCGATTGCATTGTCCAATCGTGTCTGCCGCTCGGTTGGGGAAGCGCTTTGCAGATCAAAAATGCTCAGCTGCACGGGATCGCATGATTCGGAGAGCTTTGAAGTGCGTATGCCGAGCAGGCGGATCGGATTGTGATTCCAGCATTCCTCAAAAAGTCGGCACGCGGTCTGATAAATCGTCGTATCGGAGTCCGTGGATGTCTGCAGAGTGGTCTGATGCGAGATCGTCTGAAAATCCGAGTATTTTATCTCTACGCTGATCATCAGAGCGCGGACATTTTCTGCCCGAAGTCTTTTCCCTACGGATTCCGAAAGATTTAAGAGAACTTCCTTTGCCTGTTCGAAAGTAGCTACATCCTTCGGCATGGTGACGGAGTTCCCGATTCCTTTACATTTGGACGGCTCGGAGAATACGGAAGAATCGTCGATACCGTTGGCGTATTCCCACAACAGCTTCCCGTGGCTTTTTAAGTGCATTTCAATGATGGCGGGATCTGCTTTTGCCAGGTCGCCGATGGTCAGGATCTCAAGCTTTCGCAGCGTTTCCGCACTGGAATGTCCGCACATGAACAGAGCGGATATGGGGAGCGGCCACAGCTTTTCTTTTATTTCAGATACAAACAATGTGTGTGTCATATCAGGTTTCTTGAAATCGGAAGCCATTTTGGCAAGTACTTTTCTGTCAGAAATCCCAACATTTACGGTAAAACCAAATTTGCTGCGGACAGTTTCGCGGATCATACGTGCACATTCCGTGGGAGAAGGGTAGCTCAGGGCAATCGGCGTATAATCCATATAGCATTCATCAATGCTGACCTGTTCGATATCAGGGCAAATTCCGGACAGATATTCCATCAGTGCATGGGAGTATCTGCGGTACAGCTTATGATCCGGCGGCGCCATGGTCAGACGGGGACATTTACGGAATGCATTTACAATGGGTTCTCCCGTCCGGATACCGTACTTTTTGGCCGGAATAGATTTGGCAAGGACGACACCGTGGCGTTTCTCCATATCGCCGCCGATAATAGAGGGAATCTCCCTCAGATCCACAGAGTCTCCCTGTGATAGTCTTTCAAGGGCGCTCCAACTCAAAAAAGCGGAATTGACATCAATGTGAAAAAAGACAGAATCCATAACGCACCTCCTGTCATTAGTTTACAGAGAGGGAAATTCCTTTACAAGTAAAAAGTGAACTGATAGAATAGAACTGTTACAAAAATATTACAGAATGAAGAGTAGAAAGTTTACCGGATATGTTTAAAAATAAAAAGATCAGATGGTCGGTGATAAAGGGATTGTGTCTGGCAATCATTGTCAGCGCATTCTTTTTCCCAAGCTATGTGAAATATGATGATCAGGGAAATACTATATTTTACGTATGGGTGAATGGCGTGAAAGCGGGCTCCTGCGTCAGTGAGAATGTGGAGAATCTCGTCCGTGAGGCGAGGCTGCGGATCGCTGGCGAGAGCGACAGCCTTGTGATGATTGACGTGGACGTCGAAGTGCGGCGTGAGGAGCTTGTCTGGGGCAAGGTTGACAGCGAGGAGATGCTTGTGGAGCAGATCGTGCAGATCATGAAAGCGAATCAGAAGGAGACGCTCCAACGTTCCTATACGATCAAAATTAACGAGTATACGGTGAATCTCGGCACTTCGGAGGAAGTGTTAAACCTTCTGAATGCGGTACTTGACAAATATGACAGCGGAAATCTTTACAGCGCGACGCTCGTGATGGATCCGGAAAGGGAATTGAATGTGCTTACGACTCAGGTTGTGAGAAATGAGGAGGAGAGGGCAAAAGCGCAAAAAGAGGATGATTTCTACCGGGTTGCCGGAATGGAACTCTATCTGCAGAATGCTCTGGAAAGGCTGGAGTCAAGTGAGGAGAAGGACTTTGGGGATTATGAACTGGGACTGATTGATCTGTCCTATGGAGATACGGTGGAAGTGGTTGAGGCCTATCTTCCGCAGAGCGCTCTGACTTCCGTTGATCAGGCGATCGAAGAGATTACAAAGGATCAGGAAAAGAATAAGATATACGAGGTGGTATCGGGAGATACACTGTCACAGATCGCCGAGGACAACGGACTTACCATGGAGAAGCTGGTGGCAATGAATCCAACACTCGAGAACGAATCTTCCATGATCAGAGTTGGGGATGAACTGATCATCACCTCTCCGGAGCCGGAACTTTCCGTGATCCGTCAGGAGGAGATGTATTACGAGGAAGATTATGATGCGGATATCATCTACATTGATAATGATGAGTGGTATACGACGGATCGTGTTACCAGGCAGGAGCCTTCAGCGGGGCACCGCAAGGTAGTTGCGGTGGTGACGTTCAGGAATGATGCGGAGACATCAAGGGAGATTGAGAAGGAAGAGATCACGATCGAAGCGGTTCCCAAAATCGTGGAACGCGGTACCAAGATACCGCCGACATATCTGAAACCAATCTCCGGGGGACGGCTTTCCTCGGGATTTGGCAGGAGGAAAGCGCCTACCAAGGGAGCTTCCACCTATCATAAAGGCGTTGACTGGGCGACACCGGTGGGCACGGCAGTCATGGCCTCCTGCGGCGGTACGGTAGCCAAGGCAGGATGGGGCAGCGGTTACGGTTATGTTGTATACATCAATCATCCTGACGGAAGACAGACCAGATACGGGCATCTGAGCAAAGTGCTCGTGAAACCGGGTCAAACGGTGTCTCAGGGACAGAAGATCGCACTCAGCGGCAATACGGGAAGAAGTACGGGACCGCACCTGCATTTTGAGATCCTCGTCGGCGGTTCTCAGGTTGATCCGCTCAAGTATATGAACTGATCCGCTCCGGCGCGTGTGACGCCCTGCCTTTACAAAAGGAAATTTTGTGCTATAATGTACAGGTATGTTGCGGGGGATCAGAAGATATCCATTCCAAAATGAGGTAGATTATGGAACAATATGCAATTAAAGGTGGAAATCCGCTTGTGGGTGAAGTGGAGATCGGCGGAGCAAAAAATGCGGCTTTGGCGATTCTTGCAGCTTCGGTCATGACGGATGAGACTGTTTTGATTGAAAATATGCCCGATGTGCGCGATACCAATGTATTGCTTCAGGCAATGGAGAGCATCGGAGTCATCATAGAGAGAATAGACAGACATACCGTTAAGATCAATGGAGCCCATATCAACGGACTTGTGATCGACGGTGATTACATCAAGAGAATCCGTGCAGGCTACTATTTGTTAGGCGCGCTGCTCGGTAAGTATAAGAAGGCGGAGGTTGCCTTTCCCGGCGGCTGCAATATCGGAAGCCGCCCGATTGATCAGCATATCAAGGGCTTCAAAGCGCTCGGGGCAGATGTGGATATTGCTCATGGTCTGATCAAAGCGGAGGCTGAGCATCTGCGCGGCGGTCATATCTATATGGACGTTGTCACGGTGGGCGCCACCATGAATGTGATGATGGCGGCTGTCATGGCGGAGGGACAGACGATCATCGAGAATGCGGCAAAGGAGCCCCATGTGGTTGATCTGGCCAATTTCCTGAACAGTATGGGCGCTAATATCAGAGGCGCCGGTACGGATGTTATCCGTATCAAAGGAGTACAGAAACTCCACAGCACAGAATATACGATTATTCCCGATCAGATTGAGGCAGGAACATTTATGTTTGCCGCAGCGGTGACCAGAGGGGATGTGACGGTCAAGAATGTGATTCCCAAACATCTCGAGTCCATTAGTGCAAAACTGATCGAGATTGGGTGCGAGGTGGAGGAATCGGATGATGCAGTCAGGGTGGTTGCAGCCAAACGGCTGAATCACACGCAGGTAAAGACACTGCCATATCCCGGATTTCCTACGGATATGCAGCCACAGATTGCGGTTGCGCTGGGACTTTCGAGCGGAACGAGCATTGTGACGGAAAGTATTTTTGAGAATCGTTTTAAATATGTGGATGAATTGACGAGAATGGGAGCTTCCATCAAAGTGGAGAGCAATACTGCCATTATTGATGGCGTAGACCGTTATACAGGTGCCAGCATCACAGCGCCGGATCTTCGTGCCGGAGCAGCGCTTGTCATTGCAGGTCTTGCTGCGGAAGGTATCACGACAATAGATGAAATCCGCTATATCGAGCGCGGATATGAAGATTTTCCGCTGAAACTCAGAATGCTCGGGGCGCAGATAGAGGTTGTGGATACGGAGAAAGATCTCCAGAAGTTTAAGCTGCGTGTCGGCTGAAACTTCTGAGGATCAGATGATCTGTGCGATTGACAATTTCGGGCGCGAAGACAGATCGATATAATTGGATCCGACTTTGATCGTCGGGCGTGAAAGCTTGTTTTTGTTTACGTATACAATCTGCCCTTCCGCACCGGTGTTCAGGCGGACGCTGTATAGCAGATAGGTGTTTACGGCGTTTTCCAGAAATGTAATGATGTATTTCGGGGAATATTTTTGCAGACCTTCGTCTTCCATCACACCCAGTGCATGGAAAGGACACAACGGTCCGCGGTAAATACGGGCGGAAGTCATGGCATCATAGACATCAGCAATACCGATCAGTGCCGAGAATGCGGGAATCTGGTCCCCTTTCATCCCCAGTGGATAGCCGGAACCGTCGTGACGTTCATGGTGCATCAGGGCTGTCTGACAGACGGTATAATTCATACCCATGTCTTCCAGGATATGAAATCCTTTCAGCGTGTGTGTCTTGATTTCCTGATATTCTTCTTTCGTCAGAGAGGAAGGCTTCTTGAGGATCTCCTCCGGAATCAGCAGCTTGCCGATATCGTGAAACAGACCACAGATCGCTGCCATCTTCTGATCTTCAGGAGAAAAACGCAACCATTTCGCCAACACATTGGACAACAGCGCCACGTTCAGGGAATGGGCATAGGTCTGATCATCATAGCCGCGCATATTGGAAAGCATATCAAATACATTGAGATAGTCGCCGTTCTCCGTTTCCAGAAGCGAGAGTGTATTGGCAAGGAGCACATCTACATCAATCTTCTTATTTTCACGAACCATCTGATTTATTTCACGGGAAAACAGTTTGATATCTTCCTCATATTTCTTGGAAAATTTTTGGAATACAGCACTGTTTCGTACTCTTGTTGAAAAAGAGAGAGGCTGTTCGTTGTCCAAAGCGGAATCCTCAGCCATTTCATCTTCCACTTTGATGGAAAGAATAGAATAGAATTCCAGGCGTGTAATCGTTTTGTCTGTCAGAACAACGCCTTTCGGAAGAACCAGCTTCTGATTATCTTCATATACATCCGCAGCTGTGATCATGCCGGGAACCAGTTTGGAAACAGGAATATTTTTCATTGGTAGAATCTCTCTTCTGTGTCAGAATAAGTGAAAATATACGCTTCATGATTTATTATATGGTTCGCGGAATTGTTTGTCAATTCTGACGATTTTGAAGAAAAAATCTTGTTAGCGTTACACGAAAATGCACAACCATAATTGGTAAATATTGCTAAATG
>CAMGRE010000118.1 GCA_946061355.1 uncultured bacterium
GTTCTGGTGATCTTCAAGCTTCTGCAGAAAAAGGGAGAGATCGCGGAAGAAATGATGTATAATACATACAATATGGGACTTGGCATGGTGCTGGCAGTCGAGGCGGCAGATGTGGACAAGGTGATGGAGGCTGTGAAAAAAGCAGGCGAGACGCCTTATCAGGTAGGTTATATTCAGGCAGGTGAAAAAGGAGTTACCGTATGTTAAGGGTACTGGTGTGTGTGTCCGGCGGCGGAACGAATCTGCAGGCGCTGATCGATTCCATGGAGAGTGGGGCGATCAAAGGGGCACAGATCATACGCGTGATCAGCAACAACAGAAATGCCTATGCACTGGAACGCGCCGGGAAACACGGCATTGCGGCAGAGTGCATTTCACCAAAGGATTATGACAGCCGGGAGGAATTTAACAGGGCCTTTTTGCAGGCGGTGGATCTGGCAGAGCCGGATCTGATCGTGCTGGCAGGCTTTCTGGTAGTGATTCCGCCTGAGATGATCGCAAAATACAGGAACCGGATCATCAATATCCATCCGTCACTGATCCCGTCTTTCTGTGGAACGGGCTGTTATGGACTGAAAGTGCATGAGAAGGCGCTTGCGCGCGGCGTGAAGGTTACGGGAGCGACGGTGCATTTCGTGGATGAGGGAACTGACACGGGACCGATCATTTTACAAAAAGGCGTGGAGATCCTTCCGGATGATACACCGCAGACACTTCAGAAACGTGTGATGGAGCAGGCAGAGTGGGTACTGCTTCCGCGTGCGGTGGAATTGATCGCGGAGGGCAGAGTCAGAGTAGAAGGCGGCAGAGCAGTTATTGTATAGAAGAATACATATAGAAAGACTCATTATAGAAGGACCGCGACGCGGTCACGGAGGAAATGACAGATGAAAATTCTGATTGTGGGAAGCGGCGGACGCGAGCATGCGATCGCGATGAGTGTGAAAAAGAGTCCGCGTGCGGATAAGATATATTGTGCACCGGGAAATGCGGGAATTGCGCAGATCGCGGAATGTGTGCCGATCGGTGCGATGGAATTTGACAAGCTTGCGGATTTTGCAAAAGAGAAGCAGATTGATCTTGCCATTGTAGGTATGGATGATCCTTTGGTCGGAGGACTTACGGATGTGTTGGAGGCAGCAGGGATCCGTGTGTTCGGACCGAGGAAAAATGCGGCGATTCTGGAGGGAAGCAAGGCTTTTTCCAAGGATCTGATGAAGAAATATCACATTCCGACCGCAGCATATGAGAACTTTGACAGTGCGGAAGCGGCGCTTGCTTATCTGGAGACGGCGTCCATGCCGATCGTATTGAAAGCGGACGGTCTTGCACTGGGTAAAGGCGTACTGATCTGCAAGACGCTTGAGGAGGCAAAGGCAGGCGTCAAGACCATCATGCAGGATAAACAGTTCGGGGAAGCGGGCAATCGTCTGGTGATCGAGGAGTTTATGACCGGTCGCGAGGTATCGGTGCTGTCCTTCGTGGATGGAAAGACGATCAAGACAATGACGTCCGCACAGGATCACAAACGTGCCCAGGACGGCGATCAGGGACTCAATACCGGAGGTATGGGGACATTTTCTCCCAGTCCTTTCTATACACAGGAAGTGGACGAGTTCTGCAAGAAATATATTTATCAGCCCACCGTGGATGCGATGGCGGCTGAGGGGCGTCCGTTCAAAGGAATTATCTTTTTCGGACTTATGTTAACCGAAAAAGGGCCCCGCGTGTTGGAATACAATGCGAGATTCGGAGATCCTGAGGCGCAGGTAGTGCTTCCGAGGATGAAAAATGATATTATTGATGTGATGGAAGCATGTATCGACGGAAAACTGGACACTATCGATCTGCAATTTGAGGATAATGCGGCTGTGTGCGTGGTACTGGCATCGGGCGGTTATCCGGTATCTTATGAGAAAGGGTATCCGATCAGCGGACTGGAAGCTTTTGAAGGAAAAGAGGACTATTTCTGTTTCCATGCGGGAACAAAGCTTTCAGATGGTAAGATCGTCACGAACGGAGGACGTGTGCTCGGGATTACGGCCACAGGAAAGGATTTGAAAGAGGCGCGTGCGAAAGCATACGAGGCAGTAAAATGGGTTTCGTTTGAGAAGCAGTATATGAGAAACGATATCGGGAAAGCGATTGATGAGGCAGAATAATGGAGAGACATTTTCTTGATGCGGATCTGTATCACAGACCTGTGCGGTGTGAAGAGTGCGGTGGTATCATGATATTCAAGGGAGTCGGAGAATATCACTGCGAGGATTGCCGGCATGTGCAGTATGATGATTACGGAAAAGCACGGCTTTATATCGAAAAGCATCACGGAGCCAATGCGGCTCAGGTGGAGGCTGCAACAGGAGTGAGCCAGAAGACGATCCGGCAGATGCTTAAGGATAACAAACTGGAGATCTCACAGGACTCCACGGCGTTTTTGAAGTGTGAGGTCTGTGGGACAAATATTCGCAGCGGTAAGCTGTGTGCGAAATGTGAGATGAATTATCACAGAAGACTGGAAGAGGAACAGCGTTCGATTAAAAATGTGCAGGGATTTGGCAAATCTAACAAGGCAGATTCCGGAGCAAAACGTTTTTACTATGATTAGCTGTAAAAGTATGCAGATACAGAGTAGATAAGGAAGGATACAAGGGATATGAAAGCAACTTGGAAACAGGCAGGAAAAGAGTGGATTTATGGATTGTTCGCGGTCATGGCATTTATGGTATTGTTTTGCCTGAATGGGAATACAATCATCAGCCATGCGGAGACAACGATCACAGTCAACGAGAGTGCAAAGGTAAGAAGCGAAGCGAGTACTGACAGTACGGTAATCGGAAGTGCAGCGTCCGGTTCCAAGTATTCTGTGGCAAGTGAGGTCACCGGCGCAGACGGAATGGTCTGGTATCAGGTGTCCGTGAACGGACAGACGGGATATATCAGGTCCGATCTTGCGACAAAGGGCGAGGGACAGGCAGCAGCGCCCGCACAGGAAAATTACACGGAGACAGCAGCGACTGTGACGCCGTCAAGCGCATCAGCAGGTACAGTGACATCGGATTGCAATGTGCGAAAAGGACCTTCCACGACTGATGCAAAGGTGACCGGTGTGAAGAGCGGTGAGCAGGTGGAGATTACCGGAGAGGCGACCGGCGCAGACGGTAAAACATGGTATCAGGTGTCCGTGGGCGGAAAGGAAGGCTTTATCCGCTCAGATCTTCTTGAGGTCAGTGCGTCTGAAGAGGCCGGAGATGACGAGGAAGGACAAGAGGGTGACACCGAGGGGGAAGAGCCCGAGGTTCAGGAGCAGGATGAGTCATCCATGCAGATTTCCAATGTGATCTCCAGCAGAATCCTTCCCGGGGACACCGATCTGGAAGATATGGTGATCGATGAAAGCACCCTGGAGGAATGGGAATCAGGGAAATACTATGTACTGTATACACAGAATGATGATGGAAATGACAGTTGGTACTTGTATTCGCTTGAGGATAACCAGTTTGAGAGAATCAATAACCTGAAGGGTGGCGATGAGGAAGACGCCGGCGGCGCTTCTCTTGGCATAATGGAAGGTAAAGGAAAGATCCTCGCGATCGCTGCAATCGTCATTATTGTGATTCTTCTTATCGCATGTGTCATTATGGCAGTGAAGCTTCATGAGTACAGTGGTTATGAGTACATTGATGAAGACGACGATGAAGAAGATGATGATGAAGAGTATGAAGATGAAGATGACGAAGATGAAGATGACGAAGATGATGAAGAAGATGACGAGGAAGAGGATGAACCCGTAAGAAAGAAGAAAAACTGGAAACCGAAGAATTTCCTTGCCCGTCGTGCAAAGGACGAAGATGAAGACGACGAAGATGATGAGGATTACGACGACGAGGAAGACGATGACGAAGAAGATGATGAGGATGAAGAGTACCTCGATGATGATGATTTTGAGTTTGAATTTCTGAACATGGATGACAAGAAGAGAAGGTAAAAACTGCTGAAGAAGCCAATGGACGGGTCAATGCCGGGAAGACAGGCATTGGCTCGTTTTCATCATATCGCTGCCTGATTGACAGAAGAAGAGAAACTGTTATATAATGCGTATAACAGTGAGGTGTTACTATGTTGATAGAATTGGATTTTAACAGTGATGAGGCACTGTATATACAGCTCTGCAATCAGATCATCGTGGGAATTGCGACGGCAAGGATCCGCGAGGGGGATCCTCTGCCGTCCGTGCGGCAGCTTGCGGAAAGTATCGGTATCAATATGCATACAGTGAATAAGGCATATACGGTATTGAAGCAGGAGGGGTATGTCAAGGTTGACAGACGTAAAGGCGCCGTCATTGCCGTGGATATTGACAGGCTGCGGGCACTGGAAGAAATGAAGAAAGAATTGAGAGTACTTCTCGCAAGAGGAAGCTGTAAGAATATTTCCCGAGCAGAAGTGCATGCTTTAATAGACGAAATCTATCAGGATTATGGAGGATTATGATTTATGCCGCGTTATACAAAGAAGGCGGGCACAGCGCTTGCACTGGCAAAACAGATCGCCGGTGAGTTAAAACAGAATTATGTTGGTACGGAACATATCCTTCTGGGGCTTCTCAGGGAAGAAACAGGGGTGGCTGCCAGAGTGCTCCAGGACAATGGGGTCGAGGAGGATGCTCTGGTCTCCATGATAAGGGATCTGATCGCTCCGGGAAATATTGTGCCGGTGAAGGAGCGGGACGGCTTTTCCCCCAGAGCGGAAAAGATATTGCAGGAGGCGTCAAAACAGGCGGATCGGTTTCAGTCTGACGAAATCGGTACCGAGCACATCCTTCTGGCAATCCTGAAGGAAGGGGACAATGTTGCGGCAAGGCTTCTCAATACGCTGGGTGTTCAGGTACAGAAACTCTATATTGAGACGTTGCTTGCCATGGGACAGGACGGCTCCCTTTATAAGGAGGATCTCGGACTCCGCCAGTCCAAGAAGAAAAAGGACAAATCGGATAAGACAGAGACGCTGAATCAGTACGGACGCGATCTGACAGAGTTGGCGAGACAGGGGAAACTCGATCCCGTCATCGGCAGGGAAGCGGAAATACAGCGTGTGATTCAGATACTGAGCCGCAGAACCAAAAATAATCCCTGTCTTGTGGGAGAACCCGGCGTGGGCAAAACAGCGATCGCGGAGGGACTTGCGCTGAATATCGCAGCAGGAACCGTTCCTGAGACCGTGAAGGACAAAAAGGTGATTACACTCGATCTGTCAGGCATGGTGGCCGGCAGTAAATACAGGGGAGAGTTTGAGGAACGCATCAAACGTGTCATCAGGGAAGTCACGCTGAGCGGCAACATCATCTTGTTCCTGGACGAACTCCATACGATCATCGGTGCCGGAGGTGCCGAGGGAGCCATCGATGCGTCCAATATTCTGAAGCCTTCGCTGGCAAGAGGCGAGATTCAGCTGATCGGTGCCACGACCATCACGGAATACAGGAAATATATCGAGAAGGATGCGGCGCTTGAGCGCCGATTCCAACCGGTCACGGTTGAGGAACCGACCGAGGAGGAGGCAGTGCGCATCCTGAAAGGTATCCGCGGCAAATATGAGGAGCATCATCATGTCACAATTTCCGATGAGGCGATCCAGGCGGCAGTCCATATGTCGAATCGGTATATCAATGACAGGAACCTGCCGGATAAGGCGATCGATCTGATTGATGAGGCAGCGGCGGCGATCCGTCTGAAGGGAATGCATGTGCCGGAAAAATTAAAGAGCATGCAGGAAGAGATCCAGAAGATGGACGTACAGATCGAGCGCTCCATCAAGATCGAGGCGTATACGCAGGCCGGAGAGATCAGACGGAATCAGCAGAAGCTGATCAACAAATACGAGAAGGCGAAGGCAGACCACGACAGGAAACTGGAAGAGAGTGAACTTGTAGTGGGAGAAAACGAGATCGCCGATGTCGTTTCCATGTGGACCAAGATTCCGGTGAAGAAACTGGCGGAGAAGGAGAGTGAGCGGCTTTTGAAACTGGAGTCCATCCTTCACAAGCGTGTGATCGGACAGGAGGAGGCTGTGACGGCGGTAGCCAAAGCGATGAGACGCGGCCGCGTAGGATTGCAGGATCCTAACAGACCGATCGGTTCCTTCTTGTTTTTAGGACCGACCGGCGTGGGCAAGACAGAACTCTCCAAGGCCCTTGCGGAGGCAATGTTCGGCTCGGAGGACGCTTTGATCCGTATCGACATGTCGGAGTATATGGAATCGCATTCCGTATCCAAGATGATCGGGTCACCGCCCGGATATGTGGGATTTGAGGAGGGCGGACAGCTCAGCGAGCGTGTCAGGAGAAATCCTTATTCGGTTGTGCTGTTTGATGAGGTGGAAAAGGCCCATCCCGATGTGTTTAACGTTCTTTTGCAGGTTCTGGATGACGGGCATATTACGGATTCCAAGGGAAGGAAGGTAAGCTTCAAGAATACGATCCTGATCATGACCTCCAATGCTGGAGCGCAGAGGATCGTGTCTCCTAAGAATCTGGGATTTGCGGCGGAAAAGTCGGAAAAGAAGGACTATGAGACGATGAAAGCCGGCGTTATGGAGGAAGTCAGGAAGCTGTTCAAGCCGGAGTTCATCAACCGTATTGACGAGATTATGGTGTTCCACCCGCTGAATAAAGAGGATATGAAACAGGTTGTCGCGCTGCTCTCCAAAAATCTGGCGGATAGATGCAGGGAACAGATGGATATCAAGCTTACGATCACGCCTGCGCTCAAGGATCATATCGTGGAGAAACATACGGATCTGAAGATGGGGGCAAGACCCATGAAACGCGCGATTCAGAATGAGATTGAGGATGCGCTTGCGGAGGAAATCCTACAGAAGAAAATTGTGCCGGGCGATCATGTTGTGGCAGGCTTTTCTAAGAAACAAGTTGTTTTTACCGCAAAGAAATAATATAATGGTGACAGGAATCTATTTACAGCACAGAGTGCACAGGAGGAGACAAAAATGGCAGTAGTAGAAGGGCTGATTCGTTCGGAAGCAGACGGTACGCTCAGTTTTGGAAATCACATGTTAACGGATAAGGCTAAGAAAGAAGATTTTGAGCATAACGGTGACCTGTATAAGGTAAAGACATATGCAACGATGACGAAGCTCGAAAAGAACGGAATGTTTGCTTATGAATCAGTGCCGGGAACCAGTGTCAATCATTTTGAGGAGAGTCAGGACGGTGTAAGTTTCCTGGTGGAGGGCGCTGAGGACGCCCAGCTCACCATCGGACTTCAGGATGAGACAGAATATGAAGTGTTTGTGAATGATGAGAGTATGGGCAAGATGAACACGAATCTCGGCGGCAAACTCAATGTGAGCGTGGAGCTTGCAGGCGCAGGTGAGGTGAAGGTTTCCGTGAGGAAATAGCCGCATGATGCGCCGGAAACCAGTCAGTTTATAAGGAATGAGACACACATGGCAAAGGGAAAGACAGCAACGGTTTTTTTCTGCCAGAACTGCGGTTATGAATCCGCAAAGTGGATGGGACAATGCCCTGCCTGCAGGGAATGGAACAGCTTCGTTGAGGAACGCGTGCAGACTGGCAAGGGCATGAGTGAGAATGGTAAAAGGACGGCTCCCGGACAGAGACAGGAGCCTTCTTCTT
>CAMGRE010000119.1 GCA_946061355.1 uncultured bacterium
GAGGGAATGTTGGAAAAGCAGGCTATGCTTAAAGAATAGAGGAAAAGGGAATCTTATCTGAAAGGATAGGATTCTTTTTTGGGATTTGGGATGACAAATGTTCAGTTGATCGATTGTCTGGAGGCAGAGGAAAGTCTTGCGGCAAAGGAATGGGAACAGCTGCTTTCTTCCTACAGCGCAACAGACAGGGAATATGCGGCGATCAGGGCAAGAGAGATCGCGCATCGGTATTTTGGCAACAAAGTATATACAAGAGGACTGATTGAATTCACAAGCTGGTGCAGGAATGACTGCTATTATTGCGGGATACGCAGATCCAATCAGAATACAGAGCGCTACAGGCTTACGGAAGAACAGATCTTAAAGTGCTGTGAGGATGGTTATCAGCTCGGTTTCCGCACGTTTGTCCTGCAAGGTGGCGAGGATGGATATTACACGGATGGGCGGATTGTTTCCATCGTGTCAAAGATTCATGCGGAATATCCCGATTGTGCAATCACCCTTTCCATAGGGGAGCGTGAGGCGGAATCCTACAAACGCTTTTTTTCGGCGGGGGCAACTCGTTATCTGCTCCGCCATGAAACGGCAGATCAGGAGCATTACGGGAAGCTGCATCCGAAAGAGATGTCCTTTGATCACAGGATTGCGTGCTTGTATACACTTAAGGAAATAGGATTTCAGACCGGTTGCGGATTTATGGTGGGTTCCCCGGGACAGACGCCGGAAACACTGGCGCAGGATATGCTTTTGATCGGGAAGCTACATCCCCAGATGGTGGGGATCGGGCCTTTTATTCCGCACAGAGATACACCGTTTCGAAAAGAATCGGCAGGGACACTGGAGCTTACCCTGTTTTTGCTGAGCCTGATCCGCATTATGGAGAAAAATGTGCTGCTTCCTGCGACTACTGCGCTCGGCACGATTGCACCGGACGGCAGAGAACAGGGAATCCTGGCGGGTGCCAATGTGGTGATGCCCAATCTGTCGCCTGTTGCGGTGAGAAAAAAATATGCACTATATGATAATAAAATCTGTACCGGTGAGGAGGCAGCAGAGTGCAGGGGCTGTCTTGCCGGAAGGATGCAGAGAATAGGATACAGAATTGTCTCAGACAGAGGAGACTGGAAAGAGAGGAAGGAAACAGATGGAGTACAAGTATGATCCGTCATCATCGAAGGCGGAGGAATTTATCAATCATCGGGAGATCATGGATACACTCGAGTATGCCAAGGCAAATAAGGATAACAGAGAGCTTGTTTTTTCCCTGATTGATCGGGCCAAAGACTGTAAGGGACTTAGCCACAGGGAAGCGGCGGTTCTGCTGGAATGTGACATCCCGGAGGCGGTCCGGGCGATGAAGGAAGTTGCAATGCAGATCAAGGAGAAACTGTACGGCAACAGGATCGTTATGTTTGCGCCGCTCTATCTGTCGAACTATTGTGTGAACGGGTGCACTTATTGTCCGTATCATCATCATAACAAGCACATCACCAGGAAAAAACTGACGCAGGATGAGATCCGTCAGGAGGTGATCGCTCTGCAGGACATGGGACATAAGCGTCTTGCGATTGAGTCGGGGGAGGATCCGGTAAACAATCCGATTGAGTACATTCTGGAGAGCATTCAGACCATTTACAGCATCAAGCATAAGAACGGTGCGATCCGTCGTGTGAATGTCAATATTGCCGCGACTACCGTGGAGAATTACCGCAAGCTCAAGGAAGCGGGAATCGGTACGTATATCCTGTTTCAGGAGACGTATCACAAAGAGGATTATGAGAAACTGCATCCAACGGGTCCCAAGCATGATTATGCATATCATACGGAGGCGATGGACCGCGCGATGGATGGCGGAATCGATGACGTCGGGATCGGCGTTCTGTTCGGACTGGAGAAATACCGTTATGATTTTGTCGGACTCCTGATGCACGCAGAGCATCTTGAGGCGGCAAAGGGCGTGGGACCGCATACGATCAGTGTGCCGCGCGTCTGCCCGGCGGATGATATCGACACGGCGGACTTTTCCAATGCGGTTTCTGATGATATTTTTGAAAAGATCGTGGCGGTGATCCGCATTGCGGTTCCCTATACGGGAATGATCATCTCGACCAGAGAGTCCAAAGCATCCAGAGAACGTGTGTTAAAACTCGGTATCTCACAGATCAGTGGCGGCTCCCGTACTAGTGTGGGTGGTTATGTCGAGGAAGAGCCGGAAGAGGAAAATTCTGCGCAGTTCGATGTGAGTGATACGAGGAGCCTCGATCAGGTGGTAGACTGGCTGATCAGCCTTGGGTACGTGCCTAGTTTCTGTACGGCATGTTACCGGGAGGGACGTACGGGAGACCGTTTTATGACGCTGATCAAATCGGGGCAGATCTCCAACTGCTGTCATCCGAATGCGCTGATGACACTGAAGGAGTATCTGGTGGATTATGCTTCTCCTGAGACGCAGAGAGACGGGGAAGCGCTGATCCAAAGAGAACTTCAGAAAATTCCTAATCCCGTAGTCAGACAGAAGGCAACGGAATATATCGCGGAGATTGCGGGCGGAAAGAGAGATTTCCGGTTCTGATCCAAGCGGATTGTTTATCGGCAAAATACAGTAGGAAACACATAGCGGGGACATACACACGGAGGGCATCATATGGCAGTGACATTAAATGAGACACCATCGGCAGATCGTATTCACATCGGCTTTTACGGCAGGACGAACAGCGGAAAATCTTCGCTTATGAATGCGTTTGTGGGACAGAATATTTCCATTGTATCGGATCAGGCAGGGACGACGACCGATCCGGTCAATAAGGCAATGGAAATTCATGGGCTTGGCGCTTGTGTGCTGATGGATACAGCAGGCTTTGACGATGTGAGCGAGCTTGGCACAAGCCGTGTGGACAAGACAAAAAAGACGGCGGAAAAGACGGATATCGCTTTGATCTTATGCGCCGGCAGGGAACTTTCGTGGGAACAGAAGTGGTTTCAATATTTTAAGGAAAAGGGAACTCCGGTGATCCCGGTGATCACCAAAGCGGATGTTCTCACAGATGCAAAGTCTTTGTGCAAAACTGCGGAGGAACTTTTTGGTGAGAAGCCTGTGGTTGTCAGCGCGGTGGAGCGCACGGGACTTTCTGAGCTGAAAGAGCGCATCACACGTGCATTGCCGGAGGACTACGGCATGGAGAGTATCACGGGCAATCTGGTTCACGAGGGAGATACGGTACTATTAGTAATGCCGCAGGACATTCAGGCGCCGAAGGGACGTCTGATCCTGCCTCAGGTGCAGACGATTAGAGATCTTTTGGATAAGAAATGCCTTGTGATGAGTGTGACGACTGATAAACTGGAACAGGCGTTGGAAGCCATGAAAGAGCCGCCGGCCCTGATCATTACGGACTCACAGGTATTTAAGACAGTATATGATCTGAAGCCTGCCCGGAGCAGACTGACTTCTTTTTCTACTTTGTTTGCAGCATACAAGGGGGATATCGGATATTATAAGGAGGGGGCGGAGCAGATCGGACGTCTGACGCAGGATTCCAGGGTGCTGATTGCGGAATGCTGTACGCATGCGCCTTTGACAGAAGATATCGGTCGTGAGAAACTGCCGCGTATGCTGCGAAAGAAGATTGGAGAGAAACTGCAGGTAGATATTGTCAGCGGGACGGACTTTCCCGAGGATCTGTCCGAATATGATCTGATCATACAATGTGGTGCCTGTATGTTTAACAGGAAATATGTCATGTCAAGAATTCAGAGGGCGAAGGATCAGCATGTGCCGATGACCAATTACGGTGTGGCGATTGCATGGATGGGCGGCATTCTGGATAAGATTTCCACGGAGGGTTAACGGATGGATAAACGGGAAGAATGGAAAGTGGGAGGCTTTCTGTTTGGCTCGGAAACGGATGCAAATCTTGCGCGGACAGAGCAGGAAAAGATTGCTTATATGGAAAAGAGAATGCAGTATGATCATCCGGAAAGCGTATTGAGCATATACAACAAGGCAATTGAAAACAGGATTTTCAGAACGCCGGTCGGATTCCAGTATCTGCAGGAGCTCCTTGCCTTTCTGAGGGAAAACGGACTGGCGGAACAGGCTCACAGCATACCGCTCTATCAGGTATTCGACCAGAGAACGCCGGAGAGACCGGCGGGAGTTGCCCAGAAACGGGTGCAGCCGAGCCGGTACTCCCAGTTGCGCGCCAGCCTGCGTAAGTCCGTGATCCTGAATATTTTACTGATCCTTCTGGTGATCGCCATGTTTGTGATCACGCTGACAGGGAATAATCCAACCATACTGAATTATGAACAGAAGCTTCAGAATAAATATGCCGGTTGGGAACAGGAACTGACGGAGCGCGAAAATGCAGTCCGTGAAAAGGAACGCGAATTATCACTGAATATGGGAGAGGATTAAAGAGAATGGAAAGCTTGAAGATATTGGTGGTTGATGACGAGAGCAGAATGCGTAAGCTTGTCCGGGACTTTCTTGTGAAGAAAAATTATGATGTTCTGGAGGCGGGAGATGGCAGTGAAGCGCTGGATGTCTTTTTTGCCCATCAGGATATTGCATTGATCATACTTGATGTCATGATGCCGAAGATGGACGGGTGGCAGGTGTGCCGGGAAATACGTGCATACTCTAAGGTTCCCATTATCATGCTCACGGCCAAATCGGATGAGAAAGATGAACTTCTTGGTTTCGAACTCGGTGTAGATGAGTATATTTCCAAGCCGTTCAGTCCGAAAATCCTCGTGGCGCGTGTGGAGGCAATCCTGCGCAGGACCGGGCAGGAGCAGGCGGAAGATGCTGTCTTGGAAGCTTCCGGCATTGTCTTAGACAAGAATGCCCACCAGGTTACCGTGGATGGTAACGCGGTGGAACTCAGCTATAAAGAGTTTGAACTGTTGGCATATTTTATGGAAAACAGGGGAATCGCATTGTCCAGGGAGAAGATCTTGAACAATGTATGGAATTATGACTATTTTGGTGACGCGAGAACCATCGATACCCATGTAAAAAAACTTCGCAGTAAGATGGGTGAAAAAGGGGATCTGATCAAAACCATATGGGGGATGGGGTACAAGTTCGAGTGAGCCTTACCGGTGGCTCTGCTTGTCGAGGTACATATTCTGATCGGCTTCGCTGATCAGATGATTCAGGTCGATGTTTCCGCTGCCATAAGCATAGCCGATGGCAATGCGGCACTGTACGGGCTGATCCGGATCAGACAGATTTGTCTTCGGATCAGTTTTCATTTTCTGGACGAGAAGACGGATCGCTTCTTCCGTGATATCGGGAAGGAGGATCATAAACTCATCACCGCCCATTCGGAATGCAGCGGAGTTTTCTGACAGGTATGACCGGATGAAGTCTGCCGTTCTGATGATCACACGGTCACCGCACTCGTGACCGCAGATGTCATTCATTTTTTTCAGATTATCCACATCAAAATAAATGATTCCGAGAGAATCATGTGACTCATGTACAGAGGTGCATTCCTCCAGATAGCGCTTGTTGTAGAGCTGCGTCATACTGTCATGCTGGCTGTTCCACAGAGCAACAGACAGGTTGTTGGAGGAATTCAGGATATCAGACTCCATTTTGCGGATGGAACGGTAGAGATGCTCGATCTCATCTCCGGTATTGATTGAGAACTGAGAGAGAGGGGAAACACTCTGGCCGCTCTCGTTCATGGAATCCACATAACCGGAAACCGCTGAGGACAGTCGGTTGATGGGAGTAATAATCGTTCGGCTGATGATGGCAACAAAGAACGCAGTGATACACAGTGTCAGCGCGGTCATGATAAAGGTCAGGCGAATCAGATACTGCATCTGTCTGTATTCGGCATTCAAAGTAGAAATCCCGACAACAACATATCCCATCGGTATATTGAAAGAAGACAGAATAGGGCGATAGTATTCAACCCTGTCATTGTAGGTAAGGAAAACGGGGTCATTTCCTTTCAGAAGGACGTCCTTCTGGGCGAGCTGCTTCTGGTTAAAAGGAATCCTGTCACCAAGAAATGCGCCATCTAAAGTCAGATCAGTATCGTAGATATAAGTGCCACCGTTTTCGTCAAATGTCATCAGGGATAGAGAACTGATCTCTGGGTTGGTATTGCGGTAATCGATCAACTTATTCCAGGTGGCATAGTATGCGCTGTCTCTGATGTGGGTGTCACTGTAGTTTCCGAGGGAATCTCCATCGATGATCAGGGCACAGGTTTCAGCCACCGTGCTCGCGGCAGAATTGCTCGCGGTTCTGGTGGTGGTGGCAAAGTTCTGGTAGTTCATAAAGATGCTGAACAGGTTCAGCAGCAGAACACAGCAGAATATGAGAAGTACAAATCTTTTTCGCAATGATTTTTTCATAGTTGTCCCTTAATATTTCCGTGTGTTGATGTATTTTGAAGCGTTTTCATATGTGAATATGGATTCCTCTACATACTGAACGGGGCGTACATTACGTCCTGCTTCCATATCAATGATAGCCTGCTCCGCCAGATGTGCGATCAGCGGATTACATTCGATCGAAGCTGTCAATGCCTTGTTCTGCATCAGGCGGAAAGCTTCGTGCAGAGCATCAAAAGAGATCGTAATCACATCGCCATTGACACCATAGGTGACGCCCGCCTGATTCATGGCTTTCATGGCGCCAAACATCATATTATCGTTTTCCGCGATCACAACATCAATGTTGTCTGCGCCGTAATCATTGATGATCTGCTGCATGACATTTTTTCCTTCACCCTGTGTGAAGTTGGCGCACTGGCTTGTGAGAATGTGCCAGTTGTCGTGATAATCAATCTCCACCTGCAGGCCTTCCGTTCTGCCGATCGTGGCGGAAGAACCGGGAGTCCCCTCCAAAATGACAATGTTAATATCTTCATTCTGACGCCCGGTGCTGATCAGGAAGCTTTGCAGCCATTTTCCTGCTTTCTGCCCTTCCTGTCGGAAGTTGGAACCAATCCAACATTTATATAAGGATCGGTCAGCGCTGACATTCCGGTCGGAAATGATGACAGGAATCTCTTTTTCTTTTGCAAGTGTAAGGACATCATCCCAGCCGTCTTCAATAATGGGATCGATGATCATATAATCCACATTCTGTGCAATGAGATCGTAGGCAGCTTTGACCTGGCGTTCTGTGTCGGAACAGCCATCAATATAGATCAGACGGTAGCCTTTTTCTACAGTAAAGGTATTCAAAAAGTCATCTGTATTTGCATCACGCCATCCGGATTCCTTACCGGTCTGAATAAAGCCGACGGTGATCAGTTCGTCATTCCGAAGAGGGGCAGCGGCACGTGTCAAAGGCTCGCTGTGGATGTTCTCCGAAGTTTCTCCGCATCCGATGCAAAGCAGAATCAGAAGTATACAAAAGAATAAGGTAAGTGGCTTCTTCATAGACAGACCTCTTTTTCGTAAAGGCTGAGAATCAAGGTTGGGTGAATCCGTCATGGGGACTTTTGCAAGCACGTCGCGG
>CAMGRE010000120.1 GCA_946061355.1 uncultured bacterium
CCCAAAGCCAGCTTACTCTGTTCCGCTTCAGTAATCTGAAACCGGATTAATCAACACTGATGATCTCTTTCTTATTGTAAGACCCACAAGCCTTGCATACTCTGTGAGGCATCATCAGAGCGCCGCATTTACTGCATTTTACCAATGTAGGAGCACTCATCTTCCAGTTTGCTCTACGTTTGTCTCTTCTTCCTTTGGAAGATTTATTCTTGGGACAGATAGACATCGTTACACCTCCTTACCCGCGTTAAAGATATCTTTTATCACCGCCAACCTCGGATCCGGAATGAACGTATCACACTCACATGCTCCCTCATTCAAATCCCTGCCGCACACTCTGCAGATTCCCTTACAATCGGGACGGCACAGGATCTTCATTGGCCAGTTAACCGAAATTTCGTTGTACACAAGATCGTCTACATCGACTTGATAACCTCTGAGGCATTCGTCCTCATCCTCTGAAACAGCCGCTTCCAGCTCCGGTGAAATCACCCTGCATGAAAATTCCAGTGAAAAGGGATACGAAACATCCTTCAGACAGCGGTCACAGCAAAGCTGTGCAGTCAGCTTCATCTCACCTGTAAGCCATGCCCTTCCCTTACCCTGATTGGTAATCGTAAGAGTCACCGGCGATTTCTCAGTGATCGTATAATGCTGTCCGCCATATTCCAAAACAGAGGGTGTGAAATCTACCTGTTTCGTCTCTGTCCTGCCTTCTGCTGTCAACACTTCCGTTAAATTCAATATCATTGTAAACTCCTGCTCACACTCGTACTATTATAACGAAAGAGTCCGTCTTTGTCAACTGCATTTCGCTATTTTACAAGCGCATAAGTTTCTCTTGCGATAGCGAGCTCTTCGTTGGTCGGAATCACAAGGATTTTCGTCCCGGAATCCTTCGTCGAAACGACCAGATCCTCGCCTCTCTTTGCATTCTGTTCTGGATCCAGCGCCACACCGAGATAGCCGAGATAACCGCAGATCATCTCACGAATCAAAGGGCTGTTCTCTCCGAGTCCCGCTGTGAAACAGATACCGTCCACACCGTTCATGGCAGCCGTGTAAGCGCCGATATATTTTGCCACTCTGTAGGCAAATGCCTTCATGGCTCTTGTCCCTTCAGGCTTGCCCTGCTGATAGGAATCCTCAAGGTCTCTGAAATCGGAAGAAAACTGATCGGAAAGTCCCAGCACGCCGGACTCTTTATTCAGGATCTGCATAACTTCCTCGAGGCTCTTGCCCTCCTTATGTGCGATAAACTCAATGATCGCCGGATCCAGGTCTCCGGAACGCGTCCCCATGATCAACCCTTCCAGTGGTGTCAGTCCCATGGAGGTGTCTACGGACTTGCCGTATTTCACAGCGGATACGCTGGCGCCGTTCCCGAGATGGCAGACGATCAGCTTTAACTTGCCGATATCCTCTCCCAGCACCCCGGCCGCTCTCTTGGACACATAAGAATGACTGGTGCCATGGAACCCGTAACGTCTCACCTTATATTTCTCATAGTATCTGTAAGGGATCCCGTAAATATACGCTTCCTCCGGCATGGTCTGATGAAATGCCGTATCAAATACCGCCACCATCGGCGTACCCGGCATGATGTTCTGGCATGCACGCACACCGATCAGATTCGCGGGATTATGCAGGGGCGCCAGATCGCTGCACTCCTCGATCGCGCTGATCACATCCTCCGTGATCACTACGGAAGAAGCAAACTTCTCTCCGCCATGTACGATACGGTGTCCGACCGCTCCGATCTCCGACAGGCTCTTCACCACGCCCGTCTCTGCGTTTGTCAATGCATCGAGCACCAACTGGATCGCCTTGTTGTGATCCGGCATGGGTGTCTCGGTGATCTGCTTTTCCCCTCCGGCAGGCTGGTATACGATCCTGCTTCCGTCAATGCCGATCCTCTCGCAGAGTCCCTTGGCGATCAGCTTTTCACTGACCGCATCGATTAGCTGAAATTTCAACGATGAACTCCCGCAGTTGATAACCAATATATTCATTTCTATCTTCCTTCTTTCTCCCATCACTCATTATGTAAACCAAAATTCCTTATGCGAGCTGTGCCTGCACGGCTGTCAGTGCGACAACGCCTACGATATCCTGCCAGGAACATCCTCTGGAAAGGTCATTCACAGGCTTTGCAATTCCCTGCAGCATCGGTCCGTATGCCTCAGCCTTGCCAAGTCTCTGCACCAGCTTGTATCCGATATTTCCACAGTCGAGATTCGGGAAAATAAGCACGTTCGCCTTACCTGCCACTTCACTTCCGGGAGCCTTTGACTTGGCAACGCTCGGTACCAGCGCCGCATCCAGCTGCAGTTCTCCGTCAAGTGTCAGCTGCGGATATTCCTCATGAGCGATCTCCACTGCCTCAACCACCTTGTCTACCAGTGCATGCTTCGCGCTTCCCTTTGTGGAGTGGGACAACATCGCGATCACAGGCTTGGCTCCCACCAGACTCTGGAAACTCTTGGCGCTGGAAGAAGCAATCGCAGCAAGCTCTTCCGCGGTAGGATCCTGATTCAGACCACAATCTGCAAACAGGAATGTTCCGTTATAACCATATTCACAATCCGGTACATCTACAATGAAGAAGGCGGACACAAGCTTTGTCCCTGCCGCCGTCTTTAAGATCTGCAGAGCGGGACGCAGCGTATCAGCTGTGGCGTGACATGCACCTGCTACCATACCGTCGGCATCTCCGGCCTTCACCATCACGATACCAAACGTAAGGTAATCATTGAGCAGCGTCTCTCTCGCTTTCTCCGGCGTCATTCCCTTTGCCTTCCTCGTCTCATACAGGAGGTCTGCATACTCTTCAAACTTATCACAGCACTTAGGATTCACCACCTTGACGCCATCCAGCTCAACCTCCAGCCATCTGGCACCGTCCATGATCTTCTCCTCATCACCCACCATGATGATATCGGCGATTCCCTCTTTCAGGATCTGCGCCGTGGCGATCAATGTTCTCTTATCGTTTGTCTCCGGAAGAACGATTGTCTTGATGTCCTGCCTTGCCTTTTCCTTCATTAAGTCAATGTAACTCATACCCCAAATCTCCTTCTCAATTGTATGTAGATAGTTGTTTTTCTGTATTTATTATAGCGATTTGACAGATTGTATACAAGACGCTCACGGCGAATTTTTGTGCAAAATCAAGTACAAACATTTGATATCAGCACCCATTTCCGATTATAATAACCAGTGTAGTGATAAAAGCAAATTTCATCTATGCCAACCGTTTCAGACAAATCGAAGTACAAGAGGAGCCTATCAATGAAAACAGCGGGAATCATTGCCGAATACAATCCGTTTCACAACGGACACAAATATCATCTGGACGAGGTGCGCCGCCAGACCGGCGCCGACTATCTCATCATCGTCATGAGCGGAGATTTCACCCAGCGCGGTATCCCTGCTGTCATTGACAAATACAGCCGCACCCGAATGGCGCTTGCTGCCGGGGCCGACCTTGTCCTGGAACTGCCCGTATGCTATGCGACCGGCAGTGCAGCATGGTTTGCGGAGGGCGCCGTCTCCCTGCTTAGCAGCCTCGGCTGTGTCGATCTTGTGAGTTTTGGCAGTGAGTGCGGCGATATCGACAGACTGACCGCCATTGCAAAGATCTTGTCCGGGGAACCGCCCGCTTTCACTGAGATGCTGAAATGCTGTCTCAAGGAAGGGCTCTCCTATCCTGCCGCCCGGGAAAAGGCGCTGCAGGCAGCGTTCTCTGTCACTGCTTCGCAGGAAAAGACACTGCAGTCAGCACTCTCTGTCCCCGCCGCACAGGAAAAGTCACTGCAGGCAGCGCTCTCTGCGCCAAATGATATTCTCGGTGTGGAATACTGCAAGGCGCTGTTTGAGCAAAAAAGCACCATCACACCGCATACCATCAGCCGGCTCGGCGGCGCTTATGATGATCCGGATCTGCAAGCCCAAAACAGTTCCGCCCTTGCGATCCGCACGGCGCTGTACAGAGGGGATTCTGCTATGCATTATCGCCGCTCGGACGCTCGTATCGCCATGCGGGATCAGGTGCCGCCTCATGTATATGACATTCTGGCGGCCCAGCTTAACAGGACGTTTCCCGTCTTTCCGGATATGCTCTCCGCCCAGCTGCATTACAAGCTGATCTCGGAGGCGGATCAGGGATTTGACACTTATTTTGATGTGAGCGCGGATCTCTCCAACCGCATCCGCAAGATGCTTCCGGATTACAGGAACTTTACGCAGTTTTGCGATCTGCTCAAAACAAAGCAGCTGACCCATACACGGGTCAGCCGCAGTCTCATGCATATTTTACTTGATATCCATAAAATAGAAATGGAAGATTTCCGCAATGCAGGCACAGTCTTCTATGCCAGAATGCTCGGCTTCCGCAAATCCTCCGCACCGCTCCTCAGTGCGATCAAGGATCACTCCCGGATACCGCTCCTCTCCAAGCTTGCCGATGCCCCGTCCCTCCTTACGGATACAGGAAAATGCCAGCTTAACCGGGACATCCGTGCCGCACACATTTATCAGTCAACGGTTCAGCACGCTTTCGGCACTGCATTGCCACAGGAACAATGCCACGAGATCATTTCTATCTAAACAATGCCGCGAGATTATTTCTGCCTGAGCAGCTCCACAAGATAATCCCACACGCGCTGTGTCGAGCTGATGCTCAGTTTCTCTCCGGTCGTATGGACACCGGCCATATCCGGTCCGATCGACACGGCGTCCAGATCCGGTATCTTATCGGAGAGCAGTCCGCACTCGAGCCCTGCATGGATAGCCTGGATCACAGGCTCTTTGCCATACATCTCCCGGAATACTCTCATCATCGTCTCTCTCAGTGCGGAATTCTTCTTAAACTCCCATGCGGGATACTCGCCCTCCGTCCTGAACTCCGCTCCCACGGTCTGTGCCATGAAACGGATCTTCGCAACCAGGAATCCCTTCGCCGTACCCTTGGAGCTTCTGACCGAATAACGGAGTTTCAGTGCTGTTCCATCGAGTTCCAGCACGCCCAGATTGAGTGAAGTCTCCACAAGTCCCGGAATATCGGCGCTCATTGTCTGAATTCCGTTCGGGATCGCATTGAGTAACAGAACCACTTTCTCCATGCTCTCTTTCGCCAACACAGAAACCTTCTGATCTTCATCAAGTTTCACAGCCGTAATCCGAATGGACGGATCTGTGACAGCATATTCCGCTGCGATCTCATCAGAGCAGCTTTCAACAAGCTTTTCGAACGTTTCGGCATCCTGTTTCGCCACAAGGACTCTGCACTTTGTCTCTCTCGGGATGGCATTGTCCTTCTGTCCGCCCGCAGCTTCCGCAAGGGAACAATCCGCCTTTTCCCCTAAGGCAAGCAACACGCGTCCGAACAGCAGATTGGAATTGGCGCGTCCCTTGTCAATCTCCGAACCGGAATGTCCTCCGAGCAGCCCCGTCACGCATACTTCATACAACGTACCCGTCTTCTCTTCCGTCACTACCGGCAGATCCACCTCTGCACGGCATCCTCCGGCACAGCTGGTGAGGAGATATCCTTCCTCCTCGGAATCGATGTTCAGGAGCCTGTGACCTTTCAGAGGAGAGAGATCAATGTATTTGGCTCCCTCCATGCCGACCTCTTCACTCACCGTGAACACCGCCTCAATGCGGGGATGCTTAAGCGTATCCGAATCAAGGATCGCCAGTACATAAGCTACTGCTATCCCGTCATCTCCTCCGAGCGTCGTCCCCTCTGCAGTAATAAAGTCTCCCTCGATCTTAAGACGCAGACCATCCGTATCGAAATTGATGTCACAGTCCGGCTCCTTCTCGCATACCATGTCGAGATGTCCCTGAAGGATCAGCGGCTCCACCGCTTCATATCCGGGCGTCGCCTCCTTGATGATGATCACATTGCCCAGTTCATCCTGATAATGCTCCAGTCCTCTTTCTTTTGCGAACTCCACACAGTAATCACTGATCCGTTTCTCTTTGTAAGAGGGATGCGGTATCCCGCAGAGTTCCTCAAAATAGTGAAATACTTCCTTCGGTTCAAGACTGCCCAAAACGCCCATATCCATTCTCCTCACTTCATCATGATTTCCGTGACTGCAGCCCAATCCGCAGCCTCCATATTTCATTTATTTCCATATATTGAATTTCATTTATTCACATATAGTATAAACTCATTGTTCCGTAATGTGTAGAAAAACTTTGCCAGCCGTTCATACAGCGGCTCTGCCTTGTCTCCGAAATGCTCTTTGACGATTTTTCCGATCTCATAGATGCTCCGCTCTCCGTCGATCTGTTCCCACACGAAACTGCCGAATTCGTCCAGTTCGATATAACTGACCTTCGGCTTTTTGAAAAGAAGCTGAGCGATCCGGTTAAAGAGTCCCTTATTTTTTCTCGCAATCTCAATATTTCCCTGCTCGTTTTTCGAGCAGGGAAACAGAGAATTATGCTTTGGAATATAATCCAGATAATTCACTTTTTGTTTCTTCATCACTTAAACCATTAAGCCTTTTTTTCTTTGCGGTTCATAAAATATACGATCGTTGCGCACAACAGGGCAAAGAACACAAGTCCGCCCCAGTTGCCAAGGTTGATTCCAAGGCAGGAGCCCAGGAAATCGCCGAATGTTGCACCGCCGAACGGAATAATGGCAAATACCGCCAACAGAATTCCTACGAGACCTTCACCGGCAATCAAACCGGAAGAATAGAGGATACCCTTTTCGATACACTTCTTCCTGTCTTCCTCGGAATCCATCTTTTTCGTGTCAAAGTACCAACGGATCAGACCGCCGACCATAATCGGTGTACTCAAGTGGATCGGGAGGTAAAGACCTACCGCAAAAGGGAGCACCGGGATCTGCAGAATCTCCACCACAACTGCGATGGCTACACCACAGAATACAAGTCCCCAAGGAAGATTGCCTTCCATAACGCCTTCCACTACCATCTTCATAAGCGTTGCCTGAGGAGCCGGAAGTTCTGCCGAACCGTATCCCCATGCCGCACTGAGCAGATACAGCACGCCGCCGATCGCCACTGCGGATACCACGCAGCCGATCACCTCGCCGATCTGCTGCTTCACCGGTGTCGCACCAACGATAAATCCGGTCTTTAAATCCTGTGAAGTATCTCCGGCAATCGCTGCAACGATACAAATCACGGAACCGATCGTGATCGCCGCGATCATTCCCGGCATACCGACATTACCGGTTATCTTCAGCAGGAAGGTCGCAAACAGAAGTGTCGCGATCGCCATACCGGATACCGGATTGTTGCTGCTTCCAACGATACCTACCATACGGGAGGATACCGTAGCAAAGAAAAATCCAAAGATAACAATAATAACCGCACTGATCAGATTCACGGGAATGATCGGAAGCAGCCAGATCACAATAGCCACAACAGCCACAACAGCCGCAACAATTCCCATATTCATGTCTTTGTTCAGACGATTG
>CAMGRE010000121.1 GCA_946061355.1 uncultured bacterium
TGAATATTTTTACCGTCGGGGATATGCTTCGGCATTATCCCTTTTCCTATGATTCCTTTCAGGAGGCAGTGACGGTATCGGAACTGAAAGAAGGGGAACTTTGTGCTTTTCAGGCGAAGCTGATCAGCCGCGTGAGTGTCAGACATATACGGAATCTGAGTATCTCAACGGTTAAGGCTGCCGACATGACAGGCGAGATCGGTCTCACATTTTTTAATATGCCATATCTGCAAAAGACGTTAAAACCGGGAACATTTTATGTATTCCGCGGCAGACCTGTGAGAAAGGGAAAGCAGCTTCGTATGGAACATCCGGCGATTTATAAGCCGGAGGAGTATGAGAAACTTCTGCATGCACTGCAGCCCAGATATCCATTGACGGCAGGCATCACCAATAAGCTTATCACAAAGGCCATGCGCCAGATCTTTGCAGAATGTCCTGCAATAGAGGATTATCTGCCTGAAAGGATCCGGAAAAATTATCATCTCTGTGAATATCCGGAGGCGTTATACGGCATTCATTTTCCTGTTGATGAAACGATGCTTATCTCTGCCAGAAACAGGATCGTGTTTGATGAGTTTTTTCTGTTTTTTCTGAATTTGCGACGCAATCGTGAAGAAAATGACAAGTTAAAAAACAGATATACCATGTTTGAGACGGCAGATACCATCCGTTTTCTGGAAAAACTTCCCTATGAACTGACGAATGCACAGAAAAAAGTGTGGGATGAGATCCGGTGTGATCTGCAGGGGGAGCATGTGATGAACCGTCTGGTGCAGGGCGATGTGGGCTCCGGCAAGACGATCATTGCTGTACTTGCACTGCTGATGACGGTTGCAAACGGATATCAGGGCGCCATGATGGCTCCGACAGAGGTGTTGGCGGAACAGCATTTTGACAGTGTTCAGAGTATGACAGTAAAATACGGGCTGCCCTTTCGGCCTATTCTTCTGACCGGCTCCATGGGCGCAAAACAGAAGCGGGAGGCATATGAAAAGATTCAGACCGGTGAAGCAAACCTGATCCTCGGCACACATGCGCTGATCCAGGAAAAAGTGATCTACAAAAATCTTGCGTTGGTGGTCACAGATGAGCAGCAGCGTTTTGGTGTGAGACAGAGAGAAGCGCTTGCCGGAAAAGGAAAAGATGTGCATGTCCTTGTGATGAGTGCGACGCCGATCCCCAGAACGCTTGCGATCATCCTGTATGGAGATCTGCAGGTATCGCTCATTGATGAACTGCCTGCCGACCGGCTTCCCATCAAAAATTGCGTTGTAGGAACCGGTTACCGTGAAAAGGCATATCAATTTATGCAGACTGAAATTGAAAAAGGTCACCAGATCTATGTCATCTGTCCTATGGTGGAGGAAGGAGAGATGGAGGGACTGGAAAATGTAGTCGATTATGCCGGAAAGCTTCGGGCGGTTTTCCCTGAGAATGTTCAGATTGCATATTTGCATGGCAAGATGAAACCGGCGGAAAAGAACAGGATTATGACATCGTTCGGTAAAGGGAATATCGATATTCTGGTATCCACAACAGTTATTGAAGTCGGTATCAATGTTCCGAATGCAACGGTCATGATGGTGGAGAATGCGGAGCGCTTCGGACTGGCACAACTCCATCAGCTCAGAGGCCGGGTGGGGCGAGGAAAAGATCAGTCCTACTGTATTTTTATCAGCGCTTCTGACAATCAGGAAACAATGGAGCGGTTAAAGGTGCTGAATCAGTCTAACGATGGCTTTTTTATTGCCGGAGAGGATTTAAGGCTCAGAGGACCGGGAGATCTGTTCGGAATCAGACAGAGCGGGATTCTTTCGTTCCGGCTGGGCGATATCTATCAGGACGCCTCTGTTTTAAAGCAGGCAAGCGAGGCAGCAGAGAGACTGCTTGCGGGTGATCCGGGATTGGAAGATTCGGAACATGAGCTTTTAAGGAAATGGCTTGCTTCCGAACAGGTTGATCAGGTTGACTTTAGAAGTATCTGAAAGTAGAATAAAAAAGAAACATCAAACAAAAAATTAATGAAAAAATGGAACGATAGAGGAGAACATTGTGTCTGGAATAGCATTCATAACCGACAGCAACAGCGGTATCACACAGGAGGAAGCGAAAAAATACGGTATCTATGTGCTTCCCATGCCGTTTATGATTGATGAACAAACGTATTATGAAGGGACAACCATTTCCCCGGAGGAGTTTTATCAAAAGCAGGTTAACGGGGCAAGGATCACAACTTCCCAGCCCACACCGGATGAAGTGACCTCTCTGTGGGATGAGGTGTTAAAAGAATATGATGAGATCGTTTACGTGCCGATGTCGAGCGGACTTTCCGGAGCCTGCCAGACAGCGAAGCTGCTTGCGTTGGATTACGACGGAAGGGTGCAGGTGGCAGACAATCAGAGGATCTCGGTGACACAGCTCAGAAGCATTCTTGACGCAAAACTGCTCTATGAAGAGAAAGGCATGAGTGCCTTGGAAATCCGGGAGTTTCTGGAAGAAGACAAATTTAATTCCAGCATTTATGTCATGCTTGATACACTGACCTATCTGAAGCGCGGCGGGCGCATCACAGCCGCAGCGGCTGCACTTGGCAATATCCTGCGATTAAAGCCGGTTCTGCAGATACAGGGGGAAAAGCTGGATGCTTTTGCAAAAGCGCGTACAGGCAGTCAGGGAAAAACGATCATGAACACGGCAATCCGGAATGACATCGCAAACCGCTTCTCCGGAAATGGAATCGAATGTCCGGTCTGGCTCTATATTGCACACAGCCATTGCCCCGATGCTGCAAAGACTTATGCGGAGGAAGTGTCAAAAGAATTCCCGGGATATGAGATCCGGATTCAGGATCTGCCGCTCAGTATCGGGTGTCATCTGGGCCCCGGAGCCCTGGCACTTGCATGTTCGCGGAAAATTACAGTATGAAGATGGAACAGTTTGTATATAAAGATAAGAAAAAGCTGAGATGTGGATATACCACGGGTTCCTGTGCAGCGGCAGCGGCGAAGGCGGCTGCCATCATGCTTTTTAAGGGAGAAAATGTTGACACGGTTGATCTGGTCACGCCGGGCGGAATCATACTCAGGCTGGATGTGGAAGAAATCGAACGCAAGGGAGAAGCCGTGTCTTGCGCAGTGCGAAAAGACGGTGGAGATGATGCGGATGTCACCGATGGGATCCTGATCCATGCAACGCTGCAGCGCCAGGAAAAGCAAGGAATAGAGATTGACGGCGGAGAAGGGATCGGCAGAGTGACCAGACCCGGACTGGAACAGGCCCCGGGATGCGCTGCAATCAATTCCGTGCCGAGACTGATGATCAGCGAAGCACTTTTGGAAGTTTGTGATGCCTTCGGGTATGAGGGTGGATTAAGGGTTGTGATCTGGGCACCGGAAGGAACTGAGATTGCGAGGAAAACTTTTAATCCGGATCTTGGGATCGAAGGGGGTATCTCTATACTGGGGACCAGCGGTATCGTGGAACCGATGAGTGAGAAGGCGCTCACGGATACCATACGTCTGGAACTGAAGATGCAACGTGCCCACGGAGGGGAGTTTGTGATTCTGATTCCAGGGAATTATGGAATGAATTATATGAGGGATCACCTTCCTTGGAATGTGAAGGATGCCGTAAAGTGTAGCAATTTTATCGGGGAAGCAATTGATATGGCATGGGAGGTCGGTTTCCGGAGGATTTTGCTGATCGGGCATATTGGGAAACTGGTAAAGCTCGGCGCCGGGATCATGAATACTCACTCGCGGAATGCCGACGGACGGATGGAAGTGCTCAGTGTCTGTGCGTTGGAAGTTTCTGCCCCGGCGGAGCTGGCATGCAGAATCCTGAATTGTATCACGACAGATGAGGCTGTCGGCATTTTGCAGGAGACGGGCATACTGCCACAGGTCATGGAACGGCTTTGTGTCCGGATCCAGAAACATCTTGACCGGAGGGCCGGTGAGGATATGCAGATCGGTGCAGTGATTTTTTCGAATGAATATGGCCTGCTTGGAATGACGGAGCAGGCACAGAAAATGGAGATTATATAGGGTATGGTACATTTTGTGGGATCAGGTCCGGGAGCAGTGGATCTGATCACTGTCCGGGGACAGAGACTGATACGGGAAGCTGATGTGATCCTGTATGCGGGATCTCTTGTCAATCCCGCTCTGTTAAAAGAAGCAAAGGAATCATGTGAAATCCATAATACAGCTGTCATGACTCTGGCTGAAGTGCTGTCAGTAATGGAAAGAAGTGCGGCGGAAGGAAAACGAATCGTCAGGCTTCACACGGGGGATCCAAGCATCTATGGGGCTATCCGTGAACAGATGGATGCGCTTGATCGGATGCAGATCCCTTATGAAGTCTGCCCGGGGGTTAGCAGCTTCTGCGGTGCGGCGGCAGCAATGAAAACAGAGTATACGCTGCCTGAGGTATCCCAGACTGTGATCATTACGCGCGCAGAAGGGCGGACGACCGTTCCCAAACGGGAGCGTTTGTCAGCGCTTGCAGCACACGGCGCCACGATGGTACTTTTTTTGAGTGCGGGTCTGCTGCAGCAGGTAAAGAGTGAACTCCTGGCCGGTGGATACGGGCCGGATACACCGTGTGCCATTGTATATAAAGCGACCTGGCCGGAGGAACAAATTGTGAGAGGAGTCTTGAATGAGCTGCCTGAGATGGCTGAAAAATCGGGAATCTGCAAGACGGCGCTCATTCTGGTGGGTGATTTCCTCGGAGATGAGTATGCGCTCTCAAGGCTTCATGCACCTGATTTTGCAACGGAATACAGGAATGCCGTTTCGTCTGACGCGGAGAGATTGTAATGAGGATAACATTGATTGCTTTTTCGGGGAAGGGCTGCGTTCTTGCGAAGCAGATTGCAGCGCTTTTGCCGAAATGGAGAATGGAAGAAATACATCAGGTACGGGTTCTGGTTCCCAAAACGCATGAAACGCAAGCCGCGGAATCTTTTGATTCATTGGAGCGCGTGATGGAAGAGGTATTTCGATCTTCCGGTATGATTGTTTTTGTCGGCGCCTGTGGGATTGCAGTCAGAGCCATTGCACCATATGTTCATTCCAAACTTACGGATCCCGGTGTCGTGGTGACAGATGAGTGCGGAGATTATGTGATCCCTATCCTGTCCGGACATATCGGCGGCGCCAATGAATTCGGCCGCTGGCTTGCGGATGAGATCGGCGCAGAGCCTGTGATCACAACTGCAACGGATCGTAACAATGTCTTTGCAGTGGATATCTTCGCACTAAAGAATCATCTCTATATAGAGGATCCTTCAATGATCAAGGTGGTTTCTTCCGGTCTTCTGAAAGGACAGAAAGTCGGTGTTATGTCAGAATTGCCGATTTTGGGACAGCTGCCGAGGGGACTCATCCTGATAAACGACAGGCCGGAGAATGGAGAGGCAAAGCAGCGGTTACAGACGGGAATCCGCATTGGGATGCAAAGAGAGGAAATTCGGGAGGATCTGTTTTTTGAGAGGACGTGTGTGCTCACTCCGGTCGATCTCGTTGTCGGCATGGGCTGCAGACGTGGAAAATCTTCTGTTGAATTGGAATTCTTTTTAAAAGAAATATTGAAAAAGCATCGTATCAATATCCATCGCATCGGGAAACTTTGCTCCGTAGACAAAAAGGCGGACGAGCAGGGACTGATCGGGCTTGCAGATCGTCTCGGGATCCCCTTTGAGACATATTCTGTGACTGAACTGAATGCGATTCCCGGTGATGACGGAGCATTTTCAAATTCAGATTTTGTGCGGGAGCAGATTGGAACGGATAATGTTTGCGAGCGCAGCGCATGCCTTGGCAGTGCTCATGGCAGAAAACTGATTGCAAAACAGACGATGGAAGGAATGACATTGGCGGTGTATCAACGGGAAATGCAGCTGATATTTTAGGGAAGCAGAACAGATGGAATTGAGTATTGTCGGGTTTGGACCCGGTGGAATAGAAGGAATGACAAAGGAAGCGGAGCGTGCCATACAGGAATGCGAAATTGTAGCCGGATACACGGTGTACGTGGATCTGCTGAAGCAGTATTTCCCGGGAAAGGAGTATTACAGCACTCCTATGATGAAAGAGCGTGAGCGTTGCGAGTGGGCGCTTCACCAGGCACTTTCGGGAAAGCGCGTGGCAGTGGTATGCAGCGGGGACAGCGGCGTTTACGGTATGGCGGGACTGTTGTTTGAATTGAAGGATAAATTTAAACAGAATCACATTGCCGGTGCGGAACAGCTGAAATTTCATGTGGTGCCCGGCGTGACAGCGGCATGCAGTGGAGCGGCACTTTTGGGTGCGCCGCTCACGCATGACTTCTCGGTGATCAGCCTGAGCGATCTGATGACGCCGATCAGTCTGATCCGGGACCGGATCCGCCATGCTGCCATGTCGGATATGGTAATCTGTCTGTATAATCCGGCCAGTAAAAAGAGGCAGGATTACCTGCGGATGGCATGTGATATCATTCTGGCATACCGGTCAGGACAGACGGTGTGCGGCTGCGTCAGAAATATCGGCAGGGAAGGGGAACATGCGGTAGTGCTTTCTCTGGAGGAACTTCGGGAGTATCAGGCGGATATGTTTACAACTGTTTTTATCGGGAACAGTACAACAAGGAATCTGTCTGGGAAAATGGTGACGCCAAGAGGATACCGTGATGTGTAAGGTGCTTATTTTCGGAGGAACGACAGAGGGAAGACTTCTGTGGGAATATTGTCATCAGGAAGCGATCCCGGCGGAAATGTATGTTGCCACAGAGTATGGAGCGTACGTGTTGGAGAGATCGGACGCGGATCACCCGCATGTTCATGTGGGACGGTTGGACAGCCATGAGATGGCAGCGCTTTTTGAACGCGAAGGAAATGTTCTCATTGTGGATGCGACGCATCCGTATGCAACGGAGGTTACGAGGAATATTGTCAGGGCATGTGAAACTTCCGGGAAGGCCGGAATCAGAGTGGAGAGGAGTTCCTGCCTTGACGGAGAAGCAGATTTTTTCAGTGAAGGCAGGATTGTTCCGGTGGGCAGTGTAGCTCGGGCGGCAGAATATCTGCAAGATCAGACAGGAAATATTCTTGTGACCACGGGCAGTAAGGAACTGGAGCGCTATACAGCGATTTCTGGATACCGGGAACGGCTCTATGTGAGGGTTTTGCCGAACCCGGATATTTTGAAGCACTGTATTTCCCTTGGGATCGAGGGAGATCATCTGATCGGAATGCAGGGGCCGTTTTCAACACAGATGAACTGTGCCATGATAAAAGAGTACGGAATCCGGTGGCTCGTGACAAAAGACTCAGGGGTACAAGGTGGTTTTCCGGAAAAACTTCAAGCTACAGAACAGACAGGTATCCGCTGTATCGTGGTCGGAAG
>CAMGRE010000122.1 GCA_946061355.1 uncultured bacterium
CAAATATGCCGTTACTTCCACTTCACACAGCACGTTCTTCGGGAGCTGCTTCACTGCCACGCAGCTTCGCGCAGGCTTCTCGGTGAAATACTTCTCATACACGCCGTTGAACGCCGCAAAATCTCCCATATCTGCCAGGAAGCATGTCGTCTTTACAACCTTTGTGTAATCTGCGCCCGCCGCTTTCAGGATCTCGCCCACATTTTTCATGGACTGCTCTGCCTGCTCCTCGATCGTTGCGCCCTGAATCTCGCCTGTTGCCGGATTGATCGGGATCTGCCCGGAAGCAAACAGGAAATCTCCCGCCACAATTGCCTGTGAATACGGCCCGATTGCCGCAGGTGCCTTGTCTGTACTGATTTTGTTCATAATCTCATCCTCCTCACTCAAATTTCACTTTGACATAAAAGCCTCTCTCATTTTCCTCGATTTCCTCGACAACGCCCTCCCTCGCCAGAAGGCGCTCTCTGAAAGGGTAATTGCCCGACATGGCAAGAGACGGATCGATCGTATAATAATAATTGCTCGGAAGCACTCCCTCCGTCACGGTAACCCTGTCACCCTCCTTCAGAAGTCCCGGCCGTTCCATCTTAAACTCCATCTCCCGCATACTGTCACCTCTCTAAAATAAGGCGCATCCGGAAAGTCCCGGATACGCCTTATGATTGTAGCACGTTTTCTGTTAATTGAAAAGTGGGTTCTGTCTCTATCCCCCTATCTGATCCACCCCATCATCATCCCGATCCAGTAGCCGATTCCAAGCACCCAGCTCGTGAAGATACCGTACAGGATCACGGGGCCTGCGATGGTGAAGATCTTACAGCCGATTCCGAAGACCTGTCCCTCTTTCTTGAACTCGATACAGGGAGCCGCCACGGAGTTGGCAAAGCCGGTGATCGGCACCAGTGCGCCCGCGCCGCCCCACTTCACGATGGAAGGGTACACGTTACACCCCGTCAGGATCACCGACAGCAGGATCAGGAGCAGGGAGCACCAGCTTCCCGCTGTCTGCTTGTCCATGCCGAGAGGACCGCTGCAGTAATTCAGGATACACTGCCCGATCACGCAGATCACGCCGCCCGTGAGAAATGCCTTGCACATCAAGAGCGGCAGACTGTGGGTCGGCGTCACCTCCTTGACATAATCCTGATACTGCTTTTTCTTTTCTTCGTCCATGCTTTAACCTCCAAACATAAAGATCTGTTTCCAGAAATACACAAAGGAGCCCGCCATCTTGCCGAGCGCCATCATAAGGACCACGATCCCGAGCCCGTGACGGAAGCCAACACGCCTGGTGAAGATCGGGATGCTGTCGAGCATCTCCGCAATCGCCATCGCAAGGCTGCCGACGAAGATCCCGGCAAAGAAGCCATACAGGATCAGGAACACACTTCCCGCGATCCTCCATGCCATGTAGGGCACGCCCCAGTCCTGCACCACTGTCCTGCCAACCAGATCGCCCCATTCGTACACGCTCACCAGACCTCCGAACAGCGTGCCCAGGATGACCATATTCTCATACAGGAGGACATGATCCGCCGTGTGCGTCTTCCCCGCAAATCTCGGGATCAGTCCGACCGCAATCAGCACCGTGAACACTCCGCCTGCTGCCATGAGCCCGAAGCTTAATCCCAAAACCGACAGAAACACGTACCTAAGGAGCATCAATGGTCCTGCCCTCCTTATCCGCGTTGTCTACCAGCGTATCGTCCACATTTTTCTCATACAGGAACATCTCGACCTCGATCGGCGTCGGGTCTTTTGTGATCCTGCGCTTCCCGATATGGTTAAAAAAGAGGACGATTCCCGCGCACAGTCCAATGGAATAGGCGACCTCCAGCACAGTGAAGTTGTTGGAATCATGACCGATCACGAGCGTGAACACCCGCTCAAACACCTTGTGAATGCCGATGTCGTTGTGGAATGCCATGATGGTGAACGCTGTCCCGAAAAAGGCGATCATCGACACGAACACGATCTTCACCCGTTTCCAGATTCTTCCTTTCTCCGGCTCGACGATCTGCACCAGCATATCCTGCTCTCCGAGGCTCTCGACCTGCACATTCTTCTCCGCCTGCTCAATCTTACTGATCAGGTACAATATGCTGATCACCGTCCTGTTCTCTCCGTTCTTTCCCTTCTGTGCGTCCTGCCTGAATTTGTGGACCTTCATGGCGTTCAGTCTGGCTGTGATGTTCTCGTCGCTGCAGTTCACCGAGGCGATATCCTTCAGATACACATCCCTGCACGTCACCTGCGTATTTCGTTTTCCTTTGATATATACTGTTTTTTTTTCCATACGAAACAGTATGTCCGGGAAAGCAAAAATAATACGGCGCGCTTAATTTTTGCGTCCAAGCAGCGTCGCTGTGTGCATATCTTCCCTGCATGAAACAAAAATATCTTTATATAATTGATAATATTCCATATAAATCTCATGACGCTTCGGATCAGGCTCTGCCACAAAGTCCTTGTATCTCACAACAGCGCGGCAGCCCTCCTCGATATCCGCATACGCTCCCGCGCCGACGCCGGCGGCGATTGCGGCGCCGAGCCCTGCCTGCTCCTCCGTGTCCGCCACCTTTACCGGGATGTCATAAATGTCCGCCTGCATCTGAAGCCAAGGCAGGCTTCTGGCTCCTCCGCCGGAGGCAATGATGGAATCCGCTTTCAGTCCCAGCCCGGCGCAGACCTCCATGCACTGATACAGCGCAAAGCTGACACCCTCCATCACCGCCCTCGCAAGCTGTTCCCTGCCGGTTTTTAAATTGATTCCGAAGAAAGCGCCGCTCAAGTCCGGATCAAGGTGAGGCGTGCGCTCCCCGTTCAGATACGGCAGGAAGACCACGCCGCCGCTGCCGGGCGCAACTTTTGCAATTCTTTCATTCATCTTATCATAATCCGTATCCGGAAAAAGATTACTGAACCATTTGTAGCAAAGCCCCGCATTCATGATCGCTCCCATGGTGATCCACCGGTCCCTGCGGTATCCCATAAAGGTATTCGTGCTGAGCTCCGGATTGAGGATCGCCCTGTCCGCCTGGAATGAGAGCTGTCCGCTCGTCCCGATGTTGGCGGATGCCTGCCCGACCTGCGTGATCCCGTTTCCGATCCCCTGCATCACCTGATCGCCGCCACCGGCAATGACAGGCGTCCCTTCGCGCAATCCCGTCTCCCGCGCCGCCGATGCGCTGACTTTTCCCGCGACTTCACTCGTCCCGAAGCATACAGGGAACCACTCCTGCGGAATATTAAGACAATTCAGGATCTCCCGCGACCAGCAGCCTTTCCTCACATCAAATGCCAGCGTGGCGGACGCATCGGAATAGTCGGAGGAAACTTCGCCGGTAAACCGGAATTTCAGATAATCTTTCGGCAGACATACGTGCCGTATCTTCTCATAACACTGCGGCTCATTTTCCCGCACCCATACGAGCGAGGGCAGCAGAAAGCCCGTGTAGACCGCATTCATCATCAGTTCCCGTATCTTTTCCTCCCCGAAAAGGGACTTGATCTTACGGATCTGCTCCCCGCTCCTCGCGTCGCAGTGCAGGATCGCCGGTCTGACTGCATGCCCGTCACAATCGAGGCTGACAAGTCCGTGCATCTGTCCCGAGAAACTGATTCCCCTGATCTCCTCCGGCTTCACACAGCCCTCCGCCAGGATCTGTCTGATGGTTTCCACACAGCTTTGCCACCATTCTTCCGGATCCTGCTCCGCATAACCCTGAAAAGGAGAGCGGAACTGATACGCTCTGGACGCCATGCCCAGCACAGTTCCGCTCTCATCCATCACAACCGTCTTCAGACTGGAAGTGCCCAGATCGATCCCCATGAAACAACCCATCTCATTACCCTCCAAAGTACTCTTATGATTTTATGGTTCGTAGTAAAGTTTCCCTTCCTCCACAATGTGCAGACCGCCCTGTGCCTCCATCTCCACAAGCGTCACGGCACAGTTTCTGTGCGGCGCACATTTCCAGAAATTCCTGATCTCCCTGTGCTCGATGCAGCGTAAGAAGCAGCGGATCAGCGCACCGTGGGCGGCGATCAGCACCGTATCGTATTTTTCCTTTGCCGGTACCAGCACCTGCTTAATAAACTCTCCGGCCCGCTCCGTCACCTGCTCGAAGCTCTCGCCGTTCTCCGGAATGTATTTGTCCGGCTCCCTGTTCAGGTAATAGAGCTGCGACGTGTGATCCTTCTCCATATCGGGCAGATACTTGCCCTCCAGGACGCCGAAGTTCATCTCCCGCAGACGCTCATCCACCACGATCGGGATCTGTCTGTCGCGACGCATGATCTCCGCCGTGTCCCGGGCGCGCACCAGAGGACTGGAATAGATGATCTCAAACGGGATATCCTTCATCGCCTCAGATGTGATCCGCGCCAGTTCCCTGCCATAGTCGTTCAGTTCAATATCCGTGCTGCCCTGAAGCAGTCTCTTTTCATTCCAATAGGTTTCTCCGTGTCTGATCAAATATATCTTCATTTGCGTCTCTCTTCCTTTTATCAAATCTATTCCTATTCTATACATATTTCCCTGATTTGACAAGGAAGACTGCACCGCTGTCCCGACACGCGGCAGATCTGTGGCTGAGCCGGCGCATGGCAGACCTTATCTCATTTCGCCAGGCTGCGCATCTGCAGCAGGATCTTTTTTTCCATGCGGCTGACCTGCACCTGGCTGATCCCCAGGCGCTTTGCCACCTCCACCTGTGTCTTGTCCTCAAAATACCGGAGGTTTATCAGTTCTCTCTCTTTTGCCCCGAGTTCCGAGAGCAGTTGCCCGAGCATCATGCGGTTGAGCACTTTCTCATTCTCATCGCCCTCCGCCGGGAGCCTGTCCACCAGCATGATCTCATTGCCGTCACTCTGATAGACGGTCCTGTAGATCGATTCCACCTCCACGCCGGACTCCATCGCCATCACGATATCCTCGGACGCCATGCCCGTCAGCTGCGCCACCTCCTGTATCGTTGCATCCCGTCCGTATTTCTTCGCCACGGCCTCCGCCGCCTGTCTGACCTTCCAGCCGTTTTCCTTTAACGTACGGGACACCTTCACGATCCCGTCGTCCCGCAGGAAACGCTTGATCTCGCCGGCGATCATCGGCACTGCGTAGGTGCTGAATTTCACGTCGTAGGACAGATCAAACTTGTCGATCGCCTTCATCAATCCGATGGTTCCCGTCTGGAACAGATCCTCCGCCTCGTACCCTCTCCCCAGGAACCGTTTCACGATATGATGGACCAGTCCCAGATTCTTCTCAATCAGTAACTCTCTTGCCTCTTTATCGCCTTTCTGTGCCTTCCCGATCAGTTCTGCGATCTCCTCCATACGCTATTCCTCTTGCTCGATGAACGGTTCGCAGCCCAGTTTCTTCTTCATTCTGACGATGGTTCCCTCACCCGGCGTCGATTCCACCTCCAGATCGTCCATAAATGCCTCCATAAAGGAAAATCCCATTCCCGAGCGGTCGAGTTCCGGTCTTGTCGTAAAGAGCGGTTCCATGGCTTTCTCCACATCCGCAATCCCCGTTCCTTTATCCTCGATCTCGATATGTAGCAGATCACGCTCCAGCACGCAGCGGATCTGTATTTTCCCCGGTTTTCCCTCATATCCGTGTATGATGCAGTTCGTGACTGCCTCCGACACCGCCGTCTTCACATCCGATATCTCCTCCAGCGTCGGATTCAGATCCGCGGTGAAAGCCGCAACCGCCACTCTGGCAAAGCCTTCGTTGGCAGACAGCGCATCAAACGTAAGCTCCATCTCATTCCTGTTTCCATATTCTCTATTGTTCATGACCGTCCTCCTCTATGATGTGCAGCACCTTTTTTAATCCTGATATACCTATGATCCGCTGTATCCGGCTGTCCGCATGGATCGCGTAAACCTGTCCTCCGAAGCATGCGATCTTGCGGTATCTTCCCATGATGATACCGATCCCCGAGCTGTCCATAAATCTGGTATCCTCAAAATCAAACACGATATGATCCACTTTTTCTTTCAGGATATACCGGTCCGCTTTCTCACTGAGTATCACTGCCTGATGATGATCGACCTCCTCCGGCATTCGGATCATCAGGTACTGTCCGATCATCTGAAATCTGTCTTCCATAACTTCCTCCTCTCTATTGTCGGGAAATGATCCGGCAGAGGCGGTCTCTGCCGCCTGCCCGCCGCACGCAAAAAGAGGATATGACATTTCTGTCATATCCTCTTTCGTATCTCATGGCGTTCCGCCCGTATCATTTCTGTTTTGTTCTGCCACTGCGCAACTGCTCAGCCCGCATTATTATTGATCTCATCCAGATAGGACTGCGCTCTCCGTGCTTTCTCCGTATCCGGGAAGGATTCAATCACCTGTTTGTAAATCTCTGCCGCCCTGTCATTGTTGCCCTGCTTGCGGTAGGCATTGCCCAGATCATATAAGATGTCACCGTTCGAGGAATCATAGCCTGCCGCCAGTTCAAAATCACGGATCGCATCCTCGTACAACTCCTTGCGGTAGGACTGCATACCGGATTCATAATAAGCATTCGCAATGGAAGGTCCCACCTTTTCCATCAATAGCTGATAGAGATTCTGGAAAGCGGGCGACTGGACCTGTCCTGCCTCTTCAGGATTCACACTTTCCAACGCCTTTGCAATCTTCTCCGTGTTGTCCGGTTCTTCCATGTAAACGGAAACGGCGCCGAGCAGCCCGTCGATCACCATCATGGTGCCGTCATCACCCTCGTACTCTGCCACCGTAGTACGCAGTCTGTCATTTTCCTCTGACAACGACTTCACCTGCTGCTCGAGATCCTCGATCGCGCTCGTCTTCTTGTCAAGCTGCTCACTGACTGTCCGAAGTTCATTCTGCGCAGCATTGTTCGCCATATTCAGTCTGGCAGGAACCAGCAGGAAACATGCCGCCGCAACGCCGATTGCAATGCCGATTCCGATGTTGAGGATCACGGAGAGGCTTCGATTCTCCCTGTTCCCGACCGGCTGGATGATCGTCTCATTGCCGCTCTGATATTTGATCACGCCATCAGAAACTTTTTCCCGCTTCTTGCGGTCTCCCTTGGCGTTCTCATCCGCCTGCAGCATCCCTTCCACTTCTTTGAGATAGCGGAGCGTCGTCGTGCTGCCGGTATCGATCTTGAGGCACTTCTTCAGTTCCCGCTGTGCTTTCTCCCACTCCTCCGCTTTCATATACAGAAGCGCCAACAGCTGATGTGCCTGCACATATCTCGGGTTCAGTGATAATACTTTTTTCAACTGGATCACCGCCAGATCAAGACTGTCCTGCTGGCAGTATCCGAGCGCCAGATTATACTTCTTGATTGTCTGGTTAATGGCATCCAGGCGGGTAGGATTATCCTGGA
>CAMGRE010000123.1 GCA_946061355.1 uncultured bacterium
AAGGATCAGGACATGAGAGAAACTGTTTCTTCATTTACGGCTTGGGATGAGTATGGTGAGATAGAAGTTACGCTTACATATGAAGGCCAAAAGGTGTCAAATAATGACTATGTTGGTAGCTGTGAAGTGTATTCTTCAATTTATGATGAAGGAACTGATAGTATGGAGGAGTACACATCGACAGGAACTTTTACGGAGAATCAGGAAGAAGAAGGAACTATTATTCTAAATGATGATAGTTCGATGGAGTACTATCTTGATTGGGAAGAGGATCATTCTGTTATGTATATTACTTTTCCCAATGGTAATTCGATGACTTTGCTTGAATCAGAGTGGGCACAGCAAAATGTTGGATAATATCGGTTGATTCCCCGGCACTAACAACGAAAATGGCCGTCAACTATTCGCAGTAGTTGATGGCCTAAGCAATTAGGTAAATCACTATTGAGGGTAGTTGTTTTCTTAAAAATAAAAAGACCATCGCAGAGCGACAGTCTCTTTTGTATTTGCTTAAAACCGCTTCGAGCACTTTTCTTCGCAGTATTTGCAACGGTAGATTTCTTTCTCCGGATCGGTCAGGACAAAGATGTGCGGAAGCTCCTGCTCGATCGAAGTGATGCAGCGGGGATTTTTGCATTTGATGACATTCTTGATCTCCTTGGGCAGTACCAGCTCCTTTTTCTCAACGATCTCTCCGTCCTTGATGACATTGACGGTGATGGTGTGGTCGATGAAACCGAGGATATCCAGATTCAGCATGTTGATGTCACACTCGACCTTGAGGATATCCTTTTTTCCCATTTTATTGCTGCGGGCGTTCTTGATGATCGCCACGGTACAGTCCAGCTTGTCCAGCTGCAGATGATGATAGATGGAAAGGCTCATGCCTGCTTTGATATGATCCAGCACAAAGCCCTCTTCGATTTTTCCTACATTTAACATGAATCTTCCTCCTTCTAAGCCTGTTTCTTATCCAGTCCCAACAGTGTGTAAATTAACGCCATTCTCACATAGACACCGTACTGTGCCTGCTTAAAATACATGGCTCTCGGGTCGTCATCCACCTCGACGGAAATCTCGTTAACGCGGGGGAGCGGGTGGAGAATGAGCATATCTTCTCTTGCCAGAGTGAGCTTTGCTTTGTCCAGAATGTAGAAATCCTTTAATCGAACGTAATCTTCCTCGTTGAAGAAGCGCTCCCGCTGTACACGTGTCATATAGAGTAGATCCAGATCCGGCAGGCTGTCCTCCAGACGAATGACCTCTTTATAGGGGATCTTTTTCTCCTTCAGCATATCCGTGATATAATCGGGAACCTTTAATTCCTCCGGAGAGATAAAGATAAAGTGGATATTCTCATAGCGGACGAGCGCATGGATCAGGGAGTGCACGGTGCGGCCGAATTTCAGGTCGCCGCACAGCCCGATGGTCAGGTCGGATAATCTGCCCTTGAGGGATCGGATCGTTAAGAGATCCGTCAGCGTCTGGGTGGGGTGCTGGTGGCCGCCATCCCCGGCGTTGATCACGGGAATGCGGGATCTGCTTGCAGCTACCATCGGAGCACCCTCCTTGGGATGGCGCATGGCACAGATGTCTGCGTAGCAGGAGATAACACGTATCGTGTCCGACACGCTTTCACCTTTGGAAGCGGAAGAGGAACCGGCATCGGAGAAGCCGAGAACCTGCCCGCCCAGATTCAGCATGGCAGCTTCAAAGCTTAAGCGGGTGCGGGTACTGGGTTCGTAGAAGCAGGTGGCAAGCTTTTTTCCGTCGCAAACATGCGCATATTTGTCCATATGCGCTTCCATGTCGTTGGCGAGGTCAAACAGCCGGTCCAGTTCCTCAGTGGAAAAGTCCAGGGGACTCATAAGATGTCTCATAATCGTATGCTCCTTTTCTTAAAAATGATGACGTAAAAAATCGAAGGAAAAAATTTCCTTCGATTTTAAATAGTTATTCCTGAAATGATAATAATTCTTCCACAGCCTTTCTTCTGGGAGCTGAGGGAGCCTCGTCGGCATATCCTGTCGGGATCAGAGCAATCAACTCTCTGTCGTCGGGAATCTGTAACAAAGAGGAAATAGCATCCCCGTCAAAGATACCCATAATTACAGTGCCGAGTCCTTTCTCGTAAGCTGCGAGACAAAACGCCTCGGAAGCAACGCCGGCATCAAACATCTGCCACGTATCCTTCCTGGGAGTGGTGAAAGAACCATCCCTCTCATAACCGCATCTGTTCTTGATCGCAGTCACGGCGATCAGAAGAGGTGCATTCTGGATGATCAATCCATTATTAGGAAAAGTAGAGGTGCAGTCACGGCCGATCTTATCCTTTAATTCCCCTTCAACTGCTATGTAACGGACAATCTGGGTATGCTTCCAGCTCGGAGCATAGGATGCTGTCTCAACAATCTCGGCAAGCAGTTCGTGATCGACTTTTGTGTCTTTGAATTTACGGATGCTTCTGCGTCCTCTGATACATTCATTGGCTGTCATGGCGGAACCTCCTTGTAATCGTTTGTCTGAATATTCTTTTTTTATCTTAACATAGAGGTTCATTTCTTTCAATGAGAATTTGTGAATCCCGCTGTGGAATTATGGTTGTAAATGCGGAAAAGAAACTATATAATCATGAGGCAGGGAGGAATGGAAATGGAACTCGATATGACGAAGGGAAGCCCGGCAAAGCTGATCGCCAGCTTCCTGATTCCGACAGTGATCGGCAATGTGTTTCAGCAGCTTTATAATATGGTAGATACCATTATCGTGGGACAGTATTTGGGCAATCAGGCACTGGCGGCGGTTGGCGCTACCGGAACGATCATGTTTTTGATCCTCGGATTTATGACGGGATTGACGGCAGGCTTCACAGTGCTGACCTCACAGCGTTTCGGTGCCGGAGATATGGATGCCATGAAAAAGAGTGTGGGAATGGCGGCAATCCTGTCTGTGGCGGCAACGGTCATTATGACAACGGTCAGCGTTGCAGGTATGGACGGGCTTCTGCGTCTCATGCAGACGCCGGAAGATATTTTCCTGATGTCCAAGAGTTATATCCTGATTATATGTGGCGGTATGTGGTGCACGGTGCTGTACAATCTGCTGGCAAGTGTATTGCGGGCGGTTGGGAACAGTAGAGTGCCGCTCTATTTCCTGATCCTGGCGGCATGTACCAATATTGCTTTGGATTTACTCTTTATCATTCAGTTCGGCATGGGCGTGGAAGGCGCAGCATGGGCAACCGTTGTGTCTCAGGGGTTGTCGGGGATCCTCTGTCTGATCTATATGGCGTTTAAGGTGCCTGTTCTGAAGCTGTCCCGGGAGCATTACAGACCGGATTCCCATGTGATGTCGATCGAGATGAAGATCGGAATCCCCATGGCGCTGCAGTTCTCTATTACGGCTGTGGGAACGATCCTGGTGCAGGCGGTGTTAAATACGTTCGGCAGTACGATCGTAGCTGCATACACGGCGGCAACCAAAGTGGAGCAGCTCGTGACGCAGCCCTATGCGGCAATGGGCATGACGATGGCGACTTATTCCGGGCAGAACTGCGGAATCGGCGACTATGACAGGATACGACAGGGAGCGAAGACAGCGCTTGTTATGTCAACTATCTATTCAGTGATCATCTTTATTGTGATCATGGTGTTACAGCCGTATCTGATCAAATTGTTCGTGTCCGAAAATTTTGAGCAGATCAATAGTTATGCCAGGATTTATCTTTTTGTCTGCGGACTGTGCTTTACATTCCTCGGTATGATCTTTATTTACCGGAATGTCCTGCAGGGTTGCGGCTATGCGCTGATGCCTACAATGGGCGGCGTGGTGGAACTGGTGTGCCGTGCCGTTATGGCGGCTGTGGCGGCAGGCTTCTCCAGTTATGCGGGCGTGTGCAGTGCAAACGGGATCACATGGCTGATCACAGGCGTTTTTCTATGGATAGCATATGTTATTATTTTCCGGAGGCTCCCGCGCGGAGAAATCGTTCAAAAATCAGACCGGTAAAGAACCAGACCGGTGCGTAATCGAGGCGGATGATATTGCGGACATTCCAGGGGAAATTGCTGTAATCCCAGGGGCACATATCCCGCTTTTGCAGGAAGCGGCCGGTGCCGTATTCCGCCGTGAAAATGCAGGCGGTATAGATGATCCCGCGAAGGACGACATGCAGTCCTTTTGCGAGGTGGCAGATAGGTTTTAAGAAGACTGCCAGCCCATAGATGGGGAACATAAACACGGAGGTGTTTCCCATCCCTTTTTTCTCGCGGCGTCTGAAGGACTGCAGAGAGGTAAAGAGGATCTCCATGCACCATCCCAGAATGCCGCACCGGACAAAAGTGAGTAAAAAATCTTGAATTTGTTTTGCGAAAGCGTTACTTTTTTTCATAACAATAGGTTTCCCTCAGAAAAGAAGGAATATTCATATGACAGAAGAGATCACAACTTATGAACAGGCACAGGAGTATATGGAGCAGGTACAGCGGTACGGCAGTGTGCTGGGACTTGATGCGATGCGGGAACTTTTGCGCAGACTCGGTGATCCGCAGGATCAGTTAAAGTTTGTGCATATCGCGGGAACGAACGGCAAAGGTTCGGTGCTGGCATATCTGTCCACGATTCTCAGATGCGCGGGATACCGGACGGGAAGATATCTGTCACCTACTGTTTTCTCAGAGCTTGAGAAGATCCAGGTGAACGGAAGATCCGTCTCCAAAGCGGATTTCACGGTGCTGCTTGAGCAGGTCAGACAGGCGGCGGAAGCGATGAGTGCGGAGGGGCTTGCGCATCCGACGCCTTTTGAGATTGAGACGGCACTGGCATTTTTGTATTTTGTGAAACAGTCTTGCGATATTGTTGTGCTGGAGACGGGGCTTGGAGGCAGAGAAGACGCCACCAATGTGATAAAGACTGCGGTTTTATGTGTGCTTGCATCTATCAGCATGGATCATATGGCTTTTCTGGGCGACACCCTTGGAAAGATTGCCTATGAGAAGGCCGGGATCATCAAGGAGAAATGTCCGGTAGTCACGATCAGGCAGGCACCGGAGGCAATGGAGGTGATCAGGCGTGTCTGTGAAGAGAGGCACTCGCCGCTTAGCGTGATGGATCCGGACGAGATCAGGGGTGTGCGTTACGGAATCGAGAAACAGCGCTTCTCGTATGGCGGTTTTGACAGGCTGGAGATATCCATGGCAGGCACGTGGCAGGTGGAGAATGCCGCGCTGGCTGTGTGTGCCGCAAAGGAATTAGATCATAGCGGTTTCCCCGTGACGGAGAAGCAGCTGCGCAGGGGGCTCATGGAAACCGGGTGGAGAGGCAGATTCACCGTGCTTGCAAAGCGTCCGTACTTTATTATTGACGGGGCGCACAACAGGGATGCGGCGCTGCGTCTGGCTGAATCCGTCAAGTTTTATTTTACAAATAAAAAGATAATTACTATAATGGGAATATTGAAGGATAAGGAATACGAGGAGGTTGCCGCGATCATGACGCCTCTTGCCACACAGGTGCTGACGGTAACGACGCCGAACAATGCAAGAGCGCTTCCGGCGATCACATTGGCGGAAACTGTGCGGCGCTTTCAGCCGAATGTGACGGCGGTGGACAGTTTGCAGGAGGCAGTGGAACTTAGCTATCTGCTGGCGGACAAGGATTCGGTCATCCTCGCGTTCGGCTCCTTATCCTATCTGGGAGAGCTTACTAAAATCGTACAACACAGAGACAGAATCAGGAGAGACACCCATGGTAGATCAGAAAAAGATTGAGGAAGCGGTAAAGCTTTTGTTAGAAGGGATCGGGGAAGACATTCACCGTGAGGGACTGGCAGGAACGCCGGAGCGGATCGGGAGAATGTATCAGGAGATCTTCGGCGGGATGGAGGAGGATGCGGGGACACATCTGGCGACACAGTTTCAGGTAGAGAACAATGAGATGGTGCTGGAGCGTGACATCGTATTCTATTCCATGTGCGAACATCATCTGCTTCCGTTTTATGGGAAGGCTCATGTGGCATATATTCCGGATGGCAAAGTGACGGGGCTCAGCAAGCTTGCACGCACGGTCGAGGTGTTTGCGCGCAGACCGCAGATCCAGGAGCGCATGACGGCGCAGATCGCCGATGCTGTGATGGAGCATCTGGCTCCGAAAGGTGTGATGGTGTATGTGGAGGCAGAGCATATGTGTATGACAATGCGCGGCGTCAAGAAGCCGGGAAGCACCACTGCAACAGTTGTTACAAGAGGCATATTTACGGAGGATCCGGGACTGCAGAACCGGTTTTTCCGGATGTTGGGAAACCATGGAACGAATAGATAAAATATTAAATCACAAATTATTTATTTCCTACCTTGAGAGAAACAAAGAGACTGAGCGGGACAGAATTTTCTGCCGCCACAATATGGAGCATTTCCTGAATGTGGCGAGGATCGGAGAGATTCTGAATCTCGAGGAACATCGGAGGATTCCGAAGGTGCAGATCTATGCGGCTGCATTGCTTCACGATATCGGCAGGTACAGACAGTACGAGGACGGGACGCCGCATGAGCAGGCAAGTGCGCAGCTGGCTCCACAGATCCTTCGGGACTGTGGGTTTGATGAAAATGAAACGTGCGTTATTTTAAATGCGATCGCCAGCCACCGTGACGGAAAAGTGAAGGAGGAGCCGGGGCTTCGAGGGATCCTGTACCGGGCGGACAAGCTGAGCAGAGGGTGCTTTGCCTGTGAGGCGGAAGGTCTTTGTGACTGGAAGCAGGACAAAAAGAACAGGACATTGCGGTATTGATTTTATCTGCCCGGGGTATGAGGGGTGGAAAACAGATAAAAGAATCGTGTGCGGCAGGGACGGCAAGGAGGAGACATATGATCATAGGCACAAAAGAGTTTGATACATCGAAGAAGACATATATCATGGGAATTCTGAATGTGACGCCGGATTCTTTTTCCGATGGTGGAAAATACGACAATATCGATAAGGCACTGTTCCATGTGGAGGAGATGATCCGGGAAGGTGCGGATCTGATCGATGTGGGAGGAGAATCCACCAGACCGGGATCGGTGTATGATTCTGCGAATATTCCGGAAGAGATACATCGAGTTGTTCCTGTGATCGAAGGAATTAAGTCAAGATTTGATATCCCGATTTCGCTCGATACGTATCATGCAGATACGGCGAGAGCCGGCATTGCGGCGGGAGCGGATCTGATCAATGATATCTGGGGCTTGAAGTTTGATCCGGATATGGCGGGTGTGATCGCGGAGAGTAAAGTGGTATGTTGCCTGATGCATAATCGCAGGGAAGCGGATTATCAGGATTATATGAATGATCTGGCGGCGGATCTCGCGGACAGCATCCATCTGG
>CAMGRE010000124.1 GCA_946061355.1 uncultured bacterium
GATAAGCGGTCCGCCCGAAAACAATTAGGAAATCCCCGCGAAGGTTCCGGGAATCGAAAGATTTGAAAACCGGCAGTGCTCAGACAGTCCTCGCCGCCCTGTTCATCGTTCTTCTCGAAAATGGCAGATACTAAGACACTTCTCGAAATGCAGCAAGAGGGTATGTATTATAAAAACTCCTGCCAACCAAAAACGACATATGCCTCATGCTGTAACTTTCCTGCCCGGGCAGAAAAAAAGAGCAGGAATCCCTGCTCTTTGTATCCACACATATGTCCGTCTGCTTATGCAGACATCGTCATTACAGTTCCGACAGCACGGCACGGATGAGTTTCTCCGCCTCATCATCGTCATACTCAGCCAGCTTTCCGCGCGCCTTTTTACAGCCGTCCCAAACTACAGGCGGCAGTTCATAGCAGAGCAGGTCATCCAGCTTTGCCAGCGCTTCCTTGATATCATAATTCTCCAGATCGGTCAGGATATAGAGAAGTCTTGAATTCATCTCGCCCAGGCTGATCGGCGGTGCATCCGAATCATCCGACACCTTTCCGCTCTTTTTCATCATCTTGACAATACGGTCCAACATCCTCTCGGCGCCCTCATAATCCGCCGCCTCCAGCTTCATCTTGACATTAGCCATACGTCCCTGGATATCCTCCTCAAGCTGATATCCCAGAATCTCCTCCGTCTTCGTCAGCGCCGGCTTATACTTCTCCCCCCGGATATAATCACGAACCTCCTTGACACGCTGGAAAAGTTCCGTTCCATCGATCGGCAGCACGCCTCTGCGCTTTAAGGCCTTCTCGATCCTCTCATGCAGGTCAAAGGAATCAAACGGCTTCAGAATATAGTCCATGATGCCGAGCTTGGATCCCTCCAACAGCACAACCTTATCCGCAGTTGATGTCAGGAAAATGACCGGAAGAGTCACTCCGTTTTCCAGAGTACGGATCTCCTGCAATGTCTCGAGACCATCCATCACCGGCATCTGCACATCAAGAAGCACCAGATCCACATCCTCCGACTGCAGGAATTTGATCGCGCGTCTTCCCGATATCATGGGAATGACCTCATATTTATCCTTCAGTTCCTGTTCCAGCGTCGCAAGATTCACAACATTGTCATCCACTGCCAATATCCTCATCCTTGGCATCTCAATCTCCTCCCATCTTGTCCATTGCAGAGACTGCCTCCCGAAGCAAGTCCTCTGCCTCATCATCCGCATACAATTTCAGTTTCGTCTGTACCTGTTCAAGAAGTTCCTCTATCTCCTCCGGCACCTTGCAGGTACGCAGATCATTTACTATTTCCGCACATTCTTTGGATTTGAATGTTTCCAGCAGATGCAGGGCCTCCTTCAGTTTATTTTCCAGTTCTTCCGCCCCGATCTCCCTGCGCTGCACTTCCGGCTCATCCGGCTCGCTGTTCATCTTCTTTTTCAGCACAACACGGATCTCATCGAGCAGATTTCTGTAATCCTCCAGCAGTACGTCACTGTTCTGCGTGATAAATTCTTCATTTTCCTGTGCGGCCGCATCCTCATGATCTTTTGCCTCGCCGGAAAGTCTGTCTGCACCGATATTGGCAGATGCACTTTTCAGTGCATGAACCTCTATCCGATAATTCTTCCAGTCTTTCTTTTCCAGAAGTTCCGTCAGCAATTTGACCTTCTGTTTGCCATCCATATAGAAGAGCCGGAGAATCTCCAGATATTCCTCCAGTGTACCGCTGTGGCGCTTCAATGCTTCCGCAATATTGATACCGTTCAGGAACACATCTGACAGATCGTCAAGCGTGATATCCTGGCCTCCGCTCTCCTCTTTTGTTTCCTTATATTTGTCCGGAATCCATTTTGTGAGCATGGCATGCATCAGCTTTCTGTCAATGGGTTTTGCCAGGAAATCCTGGAACCCGTTGCGCAGAAACATCTCTCTCGACCCCTGCAGCGCATTGGCTGTAAGCGCCACGATGATCGGTGTCCTTCCGTTGTTGCCACACTGGCTCCGTATGATCTTCGTGGCCTCAACGCCGTCCATATCCGGCATCATATGATCCATGAGAATCATATCATATTTCTCCGCCTTCACCATATCGATCGCTTCCGGCCCGCTGGCAGCCTCCGCCAGATCGAGACAGTAGGGTTTCAGCATACCGAGGGCAACCTTCCGGTTAACCAGGTTGTCATCCACCACCAGAACCCTGTATCCTTCCGCCTTAAACATCGGCGCATTCGTTTTATCTTCCTCACCGGTCTGCTTTGTCACTTCCGCAAGAGGTCTCTCATCGCACACCTGCTGGGGTATGGTCACGGTAAAAGTACTTCCCTCTCCGTACACACTGTCCACACGGATCGTTCCTCTCATCAGATGGATCATCTTGCGCGAGATGGCAAGACCAAGTCCCGTTCCTTCCACATTCCTGTTACGTTTGGAATCCACCTGGCTGAAATCATCAAATATTCTGTTCATGTCCTCTTCTTTGATGCCGATACCGGTATCCTGCACCTCGAAGATCAGAAAGATCCATCCCGGACGGAAAGGACGCTGTTCCACTTTAAGACTCACGCTGCCCTGATTCGTAAACTTGATGGCATTATTCAAAAGGTTGATGAGAATCTGTCTGAGCTTGAGATCGTCACCGCGGAGTTTGCACGGGATCGTATCATCACATTCCAGATTCAGGGACAACCCATGCTGAACAGCTGCCATCCGCATGATACCAAGCGTTTCATCCACCATATCACGGATGCTGTACTCAACCTCCACGAGCTCCATCCGTCCCGATTCAATCTTGGACAGATCCAGAATATCATTTACGATTTTTAACAGATTCTGGGAAGCATGCTGGATGTCACAGGCAAAATCATACATCTTGCGCCCATGACTCTCCTCCTTGATCAGTTCGCTGAAGCCGATGATCGCATTCATCGGCGTTCTGATCTCGTGAGACATATTGGCAATAAAATCGGTCTTTGCCTTGTTGGCGCTCTCCGCCTGCTTCCTTGTCGCCAGGATTTCCTCGATATAATTGTGCGTGGCCGTCACATCCATAATGCAGACCACATAGCCACACAACTTTCCTCTCGTATCATTCATCCGTTTGATGCGGGCATCATATCTGCTCTCCTCGATCGAGAACTCCCATTTTCCGTCTGAGGCAAAGATCTCCATGGGGAAACCTTCCAGTTTCTCAACACCGATCCCCATCCACTTGGCATCCAGCTCCGGGAAAATGATGTGCATGGCGGGATTGAAACTGACGATCAGTTTCTCCTCATCGAGCAGAATCACACCGTCATCGATGGTACTCAGCACCGATGCCGATGCCATCCGGCTCAGATCCACGTTTCTGCGGCTCCATACGCCGATCACCACGCCGGACAGAATGATTCCCAGCACGGCAGGATTCGGATCGTATTCCTTGAGAACACCGAAAGACCGAAGCGCCATTGCAGAAAGCGGAAACAGCGACAGAATAATGAACTGTCCGTAGTGAGCCTTCCTCTTCAGATAGGCATCTTTACGACCGGAGTGTATGAGTGTCGCCACTGCCATCACAAACGGTATAATAATGCAGATTACCATGTATGTATAGTGAAGGACTCCATATTGGAACTCATAGTGAGGGTAAATCCCTTCCTCCACAAAAACCATCTCTCTGTAGAACAGATTGTGGTAATTACAGCTCCACATCGCAATCACACAGACAATCGCGCCTGCCGTCAATATTTCAAATACATATTTGGGAGGACGTCGATTGCAGTAATAATAAACAAACTCGCTGAAAAAGATCGTCAGGAAAGCAATGCCGATATACTGCATCCGTATCGTCATCAGCGATGCCTCCGCCGTTGTACACATCAGTTCCAGCGTATAGCCCACATTCTGGATCAATGTCATAAACATAAAGCAGAGCATCGTCTGCTGTGTCTTCGTATTATCAATAGAGAGCAGCAAAATGATCGCCCATATGATAAGAATCAGCACAACCGCCTGTAAGATCAGTACCCCCGCATACATCTGCCGCCCCTCCTTTCCATTGTTTCAGACAATTTTCCGTTACCTGTTCACACAATAAAAGTACAAAATTACCTACTACGCAATATATTAACACAAAATGACTGAATTTTACAATATTTTAAATGTTTTCTATAACAACTCCGTGTGCGATTCCCGGCACAGTCTTTCCCTCATTAAAACTGGTCTTGGAAAGCAATGCCCCGGTAGGCACGAACAGCACTCTTTTCCACCGCTTTTCCTGAAGCTGTTTCAGCACATACGCCGCCAGTGTCACCGCGGCACAGCCGCAGCCCGATCCGCCCGCATGTGTATCCTGCTTTGCGGCATCATAGATTTCCATGCCGCAGTCCATATGATTCCCGGAAATGTCATACCCTTTCTCTGCCAGCAAATCAATCAGCGCCCTCTGCCCGACAGAACCGAGATCGCCCGTGATAATCCGGTCATAATCCTCCGGCTGCCTGCCAAAATCAATAAAGTTACGGTAGATCACGTCACAGGCTGCCGGAGCCATGCAGCATCCCATATTCATGGAATCCTTCAATCCGTAATCCACGATCTTTCCCGTCGTGATCCCCGTAATCGCCGCCTGCACGTTTTCACCCCTTGTGCTGCCCAGCACAAAAGCGCCGCTTCCCGTCACGGTCCAGCTGGCCGAAAGTGGTCTCTGACTGCCGTATTCCAGCGGATAACGAAACTCCTTTTCCGCACTGGCGAAATGGCTGGAGGTAACACAGACCACGCAGGATGCAAAGCCGCCGTCCACCGCCATTGCGCCCAGACTGAGCGATTCCCCGCAGGTAGAGCATGCCCCGTACAACCCGAACAGCGGAATCTCATACGCCGTCATACCAAAGGATGTGGCCATTGATTGACCGAGCAGGTCACCAGCGAACAGATACTGCACATTTCCGCTGTCCAGCTTCGCCTTACCCATGGCAAGGTACACTGCATCCTTCTGAAGAGAGCTCTCCGCCTCCTCCCATGTATTGCAGCCAAACAGATCATCCTCACCGACCATGTCAAACAAATCCGCAAGCGGTCCTTCGCCTTCCTTTTTCCCCACGATCGAAGCGCTTGCATTGATATAGACCGGATTTTCAAACTGTATACTCTGCTTTCCTCTCCTCTTGTTATATGGCTGACTGTGCTGAACGTTTCCACTCTGATCCATGATATCCACCTCTCTTTACGGTAACTGTAAATCTGTTCTAACAGTCTGCGCGATTCTGCTTCACCCCGTTCAGAACAGTTCTCTGCCGCTTTTCATAAGATAGTATCTGCACACAGTCTGTTTTTATGCGAAAGCTTTTTCCTTTCTGCGCCTCTGCGCAAAAAAAGGATGCCATTCAGACATCCTTTTTCCATCAATCGTTATTCTTATACGTCACAAGCCCCTTCTCGAGCATCATCACCGGGTGATAGGAGCGTTTTGCTTTGCGCAGCCCCTCCGCTCCCGTGTCCTCTTCCCTGTTGATATATTTATAGTCCGCCGCTTCGTGCGCCACGAACTGCTGATTGATCATGGGATATGCGCCCTGCACATCCGCATACGCCTTCTCGATATGGACCACAAAGAAATCATCCCCGCATGGCTCTCCCAGCGAGAATGCGACAACCCTTCCATCCGCGCGGATCAGTCCACCCTTCAGTCCGAGTTCCTTACGCATCTTAAGTGCACCTAGCGTGACGCAGAACTCGTTGCTCTTCTCCGGATCATCCGCACAGCCGTTCATCTCACGCCACTTTTCTGCCATCTCCAGGCATTCCGCCGTATTCTCATCCGTAATGGACTCATAACTCCAGTCGGGGTGCTCCTCCATGAACTTATTGACATGATTGCGCTTCGCGTGCAGCTTCTTGCCGGAAAGCGTGATCAGCTTCTCCGATTCATACACATAATCCGCCGCGTCCGGATTGTACACGATCTGGAATTTCCCCGGAAACATCTGCTCCAACCGCTCAAACTGCTCCGGCGACACGAGATGCATCTTGAACTGACGTCCTTTCTCCTCAAAATATCCCATCAGATCCTCGATCGTCTTCTTCACATCCCCTTTTCCGAGCGGGAAGCTCACGGAGAACGTGCTCTCATCCGACAGAAATACGAGCAGCCCGTCGATCACTGCAAACCGATATTCATAAAATGGCGCCCACAGATAATTATTTGCAAATGTAAACTCACAATTGCGGGCGTTCACCTGTCTGTAAAATCCCTGTATCAGTTCTTTATCCGAAAACTCGATATTCTTCCAAGCGATTTCCATCCTGATTCCCTTCTTTTATTACAGTATTCCTATTTCTTTACTTCTCATGAAAGAATACCACGAAAAAACAAATCGTGCAAATTTTCGGATCATTCCGACGAAAATATCGCTATTTCTTCATCTTGGGATTGAAGATCAGGCTTGCCAGATAGCCGAAGATGAGCGCCGCACTGCACCCGACGGCCCCTGCCTTAAAGCCTCCCGAGAACAGTCCCAGCATGCCTTCTTTGTCCACAGCCTCTTTCACGCCTTTCATCAGCACATTGCCAAAGCCCAGAAGCGGCACACTGGCGCCCGCGCCCGCATATTCCTGAAACGGCTCATACCAGCCGAACACGCTGATCACCGCCCCTAAGCATACTAACAGCACCATGATCCTGCCCGGCATCATCTTTGTCTTTTCCATCAAGATCTGGACAAGGGCACAGATCAGTCCGCCCACCCAGAATGCATTGAAATAATCCATACGAACCTCCTGATTCCTATTTCTGATTTTGTACCGTTTTGGTACATGCTTTCCTTAGTATGTGCCCGAACGCTTCGTATTATGCTGTTTTGTTTTTGCGGGGGTATTGACATTCAGAAAGCGGGAAACTTTCCAATGCCGAAAATGAAAAAGAAAAAAGAAAAAAAGACGCCCGGAGATTTACCCAGGCGTCTTTGCCAATAAACTGATTTGTTCTTGTTATATTGGATTATATTTTTGCCTTTTCTTTCTCGGGAAGCTGTACCAGCATGATCGCCGCGAACACCAGCGCACAGCCGCCCGCCTGCTTAAGACTCAGTTTCTGCCCCAGGATCACCCAGCCCGCCAACGCCGAAATGGCGGATTCGAGACTCAGTATCATGGACGCGATCGTCGGCTCCACATCCTTCTGCCCGACGATCTGCAGCGTATACGCCACGCCGCAGGACATGATGCCCGCGTAGGCAATCGGAAGCCATCCCGACACGATTCCATGCCAGTCCGGTGTCTCAAAAAGAAAGGCGCACACGGTACAGATAATGCCCGTGACAAAGAACTGGATGCAGGAGAGCATCACGCCGTCAGCCTTCGGG
>CAMGRE010000125.1 GCA_946061355.1 uncultured bacterium
GAACCAGCATATTATTGGACATGCGTCCGGTCATCAGGGAAGCATCATGTTCGTTTACTTCCTCGACCAGCACTTCCGCTCTCTGTCCGCCCCAGACTTCCGCACGTTTCCTTGCGGTCTCCTGCACTACGGACAGCAGTCTGTCAAAGCCCTCCTTCACGATCTCCTCCGGCACCTGATTCTCCATGGCGGCAGCAGGCGTACCCGTCCGTTTGGAATAGATAAAAGTAAAGGCATTGTCAAACTGCACCTGTCTCACGACATCGATCGTTTCGTCCACATCCTCCGGCGTCTCTCCCGGGAAGCCGACAATGATATCCGTCGTGATCGCAATATCCGGAATCTCCTTCCTGATCTTAAGTGCAAGATCAAGATACTGTTCCTTCGTATACCGTCTGTTCATCGCTTTTAAGATCCGTGTGGAACCGGACTGGAGCGGCAGATGCAGATGTCTGCAGATCTTGGTTGACTCCTTCATCACTTGAATGAGTTCCTCCGAGAGATCCTTCGGGTGGGAAGTCATAAAGCGTATCCTTCTTATGCCGGGAATCTTCTCCACCTCTCTTAATAGCTGTGCAAACGAGACCGGATGCTCCAGATTCTTCCCATAGGAATTGACATTCTGCCCAAGGAGCATGATCTCTATAACACCGTCCTCCGCGAGCGCACGGATCTCATTCAGAATCTCCTCCGGCTCTCTGCTGCGCTCCCTGCCGCGCACATAAGGCACAATACAGTAGCTGCAGAAATTGTTGCAGCCGAACATGATGTTGATGCCGGATTTAAATGGATATTTCCTCTCCACCGGCAGATCTTCCACAATCTGGTCCGTATCCTTCCAGATATCCACAACCATATCACCGGATTCCAGTCTGGTATACAGCAGCTCTGCAAACTTGAAAATATTGTGTGTCCCAAAGATCAGATCCACAAACGAATAACTCTTTTTGATCTTCTCAATGACGGAAGGCTCCTGCATCATGCAGCCGCACAGGGCGATGACCATATGCGGATTCTTCTTTTTGAAGCCGTTCAACACGCCCAGCCTGCCGTACACTCTCTGGTTGGCATTGTCACGCACGGTACATGTATTGTAGATGACAACATCCGCTTCCTCAGACTCAATGATCTGATAGCCTGCCGCTTCCAGAATCCCCGTCAGCTTCTCGGAGTCCCTGGCATTCATCTGACAGCCAAATGTCTTGACCGAAGCGGTCAAAGGTCTGCCCAGTTCCCCGGACAGCTTCCGGATATGCTTTCTGAGCTTTCCAATATAATAATATTGACGCGCAGTCTCCTCCGCCGGAGGCGCCTGTGTGAGGTCAATCCTGTCGAAATCCATATCTTTATACATACCTGTTTCCTCATTTTGAATAGAATACGCTTCCATATTATATGCTAATGTCGGACTTTTTTCAATTCCAAGATTTTGTATGAGGATAAAAAAAGGATACCCTCTTTCCTAAACGGATATCCTTTTTCATTCATACAGCGTATTATTTTCATAATAATTACAGATGCTCCATAATCTTCTGGGTATATTCCCGGATGACCTTCGTCGATTCTTTAAAGCGTGTCAGCTCGCCGGGTGTCATGTGGATCTCCAGCACATCATAAGCGCCCTGTCTGTTTAAGACTGTCGGCACGCCGGCATACACATCCATCTCACCGTACTCACCCTCAAGGAGCGTTGACACCGGAACGATCCTGTTCTCATCATTTAAGATCGCTTTCACGATACCAGCGCATGCAGTGCCGATGCCATAATAGGTCGTGCCTTTTCTGTCCAGTATTTCCCAGCCGCGCTGCGTCGTCTTGTACACCAGTTCATCCAGATCGATGTCTCCGATCATCTCTTTGTTGTCTTGGATCACATCAAAGAACGGTTTGCCCGCCACCGTGACTGTCGACCAGGGCACCATCTGGGAATCGCCGTGCTCTCCCATGGAATACGCATGGACGCTTCTCGGATCCACTTTGGCAAGCTGTCCGATATAGATCTGCAGCCTTGCGGAATCGATCGCGGTTCCCGTACCGATCACCTGATTCTTCGGAAGTCCCGATAATTTATAGATAAAATGCGAAACAATGTCCACCGGATTGGAGATTGTAAGGAAAATACCGTCAAACCCGCTCTCCATGATGGGCGGGACAATGGATTTGCAGATCTTTGCCGTAAGCTCCAGGGTATCCAGTCTGGACTGCCCCATCTTAGGTGGCGCACCCGCCGTGATGATAATGATATCCATATCCCCGCAGTCCTCATAGGATCCTGTCCGCACGACGACATTGCGGTTCAGATACTCGATGCTGTCCTGCAGATCCAGCATTTCTCCGTAGGCTCGTTCCTTATTGATATCAATCATCATCACCTCATCACAGACACCCTGTGTGATCAGACTGAATGCCGTGGTTGATCCGACCAGCCCACACCCTACGATCGCTACTTTTTTCTTTGTTGTTTTCATAAAAGATCCCCCGTTTCAGTATTTTGTGAAGCAAGAAGGCAAAGATCCGATGCACGGCATCTTTGCCTTATTATTTCTGACTGTTGTTTTCTCATTATAGGATTGCCGATTTCAAAAGTCAATATACATTCTCATGGAATATACTTGTTTTGCACTTTCCGACCTGCAATAACCGCGATCGGATCTCAGCGCACCTGCCCGTTTCCGTCGATCGCATACTTATAGGAGGTCAGTTCCCGGAGCCCCATCGGACCTCTGGCATGGAGTTTCTGTGTGCTAATACCAATCTCCGCGCCGAAACCGAACTCGAAGCCGTCTGTGAATCTGGTGGAAGCATTCACATACACACAGGCCGAATCAATCTGACGCTTGAACTTTGCGGCATTCTCCTGATCCGATGTGATAATCGCCTCCGAATGCCCTGTACTGCAGCGGTTGATATGAGCAATCGCCTCGTCGATACCGGACACGATCTTTGCCGACAGGATATAATCCAGATATTCTCTGCTGTAGTCCTCCGCCGTCGCCGGGACAGCCTCTTTCAGGATACGACACACCGTTTCATCCCCACGGATCTCCACCTCATGAACCTCTTTCAAACGCTTCTCAAGCAGCGGCAGGAATTGATCCGCCACATTCTCATGGATCACAAGCGATTCGCAGGCATTGCACACACCGATCCGCTGTGTCTTTGCATTCGTCACGATATTGACTGCTATGGTCAAGTCTGCCGTCTCGTCAATATAGATATGACAGTTGCCGGTGCCCGTCTCGATCACGGGTATCGTACTGTTCTCCACAACTGAGCGGATCAGCCCAGCTCCGCCTCTCGGGATCAGCAGATCGACGTACTTATTCATGCGCATAAACTGTGTGGTCACAGCGCGATCTGTCGCTTCGATAAGTTGTATCGCATCCTCCGGCATACCGCAGGAAGCAAGTGCTTTGCGCAGCAGCTTCGTGATCGCCATATTGGAATGAAGTGCGTCGCTCCCTCCCTTTAAGATCACAGCGTTTCCCGCCTTGAAGCAAAGTCCGAACGCATCCGCCGTCACATTGGGGCGGGATTCATAGATGATACCGATCACACCAATCGGCACACGCACCTTCGCAATATGCAGCCCGTTCTTCGGGACGAACTCCTCCAGCACCTCACCGATCGGATCGGGAAGCTCTGTAATCTGCCTGAGTCCCTCCGCCATCGCCTCAAGGCGTTTCCCATCAAGACTGAGTCTGTCGACCAGTCCGGGATGCATGCCGTTTGCCTTTGCGCGCTGCACATCTTCACTATTTGCCGCAAGGATCTGCTCCTGCTCCGTATAATCAAGTAACAGTTCAGCCGCTTTTAAGAGAACCTGATCCTTTTCCTGTGCGGACATTGCCTGCACCAGGTATTTGGTTTCCACGGCACGTTTTCCCATCTGTTCCAAATCTGTCATATTGATTCTCAATACCCCTTTCCTGCCTGTCAGAGTGCCCTAACCAAGCGCACGCCACAGGTTATTTCCCGAATTAATTATTCCATTCCACAAAAACAGCAATTTTATCCAATTCCTTTTTCAGCCAGCCTCCTATAATACAGGTATCATCAAAAAGGAGGAAACATTCATGAACAACAATTTTCACAATGTATTTGACGCATTTAATAACGGTTTCTTAAAGCTTCCGACATCCGGGATCGCTTTCGCAGACATCCCCTGGTCCAAGCATCCCGTCTTTGAGGGGGTGGAACTCAAACACATCATCACGTCAAAAGACACCGACGGACAGTTCAGCTATCATCTGGTGCGCATCGCACCGGGCAAAAGCATCAAAAACCACATTCACGAGACTCAACTCGAAACACATGAGGTCATCGCAGGCACCGGTGTGTGCATCAACGACGGTGCAGCCATCCCCTATGAGCCCGGTACGATCTCGATCATGCCTGCCGGTATCCCGCATGAGGTAAATGCAGGCAGCGACGGACTTTATCTGTTCGCCAAGTTCTTCCCGCCTTTATGCTAATGCAGCCTGGTAAACGACTGCTTATATTCTTTGGGCGTAAGCTGTACAATCTTACGAAAGCACCGGTCAAAGTGGCTTTGGTCGCAGAACCCTGTGGCGAAAGCCGCTTCGGTCACGCTTTTTCCTTCCTCCAACAACCGCTGTGCTTTCCTGACACGGCACTGGATCTGAAACTGATGTGGCGTGAGACCGCAGACATTCTTGAACTGGCGGATCATATGATACGGACTCACTCCGATCTCCGATGCCATCGTCTCTATCAGCAGTTCACTCTCCGGCGTATCCGAAATAATTTCCTTTAATTTTTTGGAATAATCAGATCCTGTCTCTTGTGTCTGATCCGGATATATGCACAGAACGATCATGGAATACGGCATAGCCTCCACCGGATCGATCGAGTGCGCTACATCAGGCAGGATACAGAAGGATTCCCCTTCCTCATAACGGCATTCCCGCCCCGCCTCAACAAGACGGATCACTCCTTTTAACAGATACCCCATCATGATGTGGTTTGCATGTGTGTGTACCGGATAGGACAATACGGAATCCCTGTAATAAATACATTCCAGATTCCCTTTCCGGTAATATGTCACCTGATCCTGCATCGTCCCGCCTTTCTCTCAATCACCTGCCTGTCAGTGATCACAAGTTCCGGGCAGATATCATGAAATTCACTCGGAATCTCCGGTGCGACCTGCTCGTCAAAAGCTACTGCAATAGTATGAATCGGAATCGAAAATCGTTCCAGATATCTGTCATAAAAACCACCGCCGTACCCAATACGGTGACAGTGCGGATCAAACGCCGCACCCGGCAGGATCATCAGCGCAGGGCACTCCGGCTTTTCACAAACGACAGTCTCAGGCTGTTTTCCCCCTGACTGACTCGGTTCAAATCTTCTTGTCTCCTCCGCAGGAGGTTCCAGGATCCCCTGATAGCCCGACTGCAGTTCTTCTGTGGATCGGATCTGATAAAATTCCATCGTTCTTTTATCCGCCGCGACTCTCGGGCAGTAGACATTCTTACCTGATCGCAGCGATTCCTGCATGAGCGTAACAGTATCGACCTCACTGCGAAAGTTCACAAAACAAAGCAGATCCTCCGCCTCGTCATACCACAGATGCGCCATGAGTTTTTCCATGATCCTTTGACTCTTTTCTCTGCGCACATCCTCCGGGATCTGATCCCGAAGTTTTAAATAGCGGCTGCGAATTTCCCTTTTGAAGTCAACTTCCTTTTTACAATTAGCTTGTTCCCTTTTTCCCATACTTCTCTCCAAGGTTTGTGATGCTTCCATCCTTTTCCTGGATATTGATATTATTAAGCTGACCACGCAGATTTGCCCGGACATTTGCGATATATTCCTGCCTTAAAAGCTGCTGTTCCTTCTTTTCGTCGTCCGTAAGCCCCTCCGCCTGTGATTTATGGTACAGTTCGTTGATACGCTTGATCTTCTCATCAATTCCCATGCGATCTCTCCTGTTATTTATGGTAATCTGCCACAAATTCCGGCAAATCAAAATCATCATCTTTATGCGCCACAAATAAGGTGCCAAGGTTACGTCCGTCCATGATCCTGTGAATGATCCGGATATCCTCACTGTTTGCAATTATCATATCCGCCCCGGCACTGGTAGCTATCTTGGCCGCAATCAGTTTGGTGTTCATACCGCCCGTGCCAACACTGCTTCCCGTACTTGCCTTTCCCATGCTCATCAGTTCCTCATCCAGATGGTCGACCAGATCGATAAACTTCGCATTCTTATTTTTGCGCGGATCATCCGTATACAGGCCGTCGATATCCGACAGCAGAATGAGCAGATCCGCACCGATCAGCGCCGCCACAACCGCTGACAGCGTGTCATTGTCACCGATCTCAATCTCATAGGTCGCGACCGTGTCGTTCTCGTTCACGATCGGGATCACGCCCATTTTTAACAACTCAGAAAAAGTATTATGGGCATTGTAACGGTTCAGATTATCCACGATTGTATTTTTAGTCATCAGGATCTGCGCCGTCACCTGATTGTACTCCGCAAATATTTTCTGATATGTCATCATCAGCCTCGCCTGGCCGATGGCGGCGCACGCCTGCTTCACCGCAATGTGATTTTCACCATGCTCCTTATTGATATCCTTGATATGTACCGCTTTCTTCCCGGCTGCAATCGCCCCGGAACTGACCAGTACAACATCCTTTCCCTGATTGCGCAGATCACACAATTCACGGATCAACACCTCCATGCGGATATAATCCAGATCCCCTGTCTCGGGATGCTGCAGCGAGGAGGACCCGATCTTGATCACGATCCTTTTTTTGTCCTTAATCCTCTTCCGAATCTCTTCATTCATTTTTCACTCTCTCCTCATAATACCTGCAAATTCGGACGCAATGGCTTCCGCTACACGGATCCCGTCCATCGCCGCCGAAGTGATACCGCCGGCATACCCGGCTCCCTCGCCACAGGGATAGAGCCCGCGCAGCGTACTCTGCATCGTCTCATCACGCGGAATCCTCACCGGAGAGGAGGTTCTGCTCTCCACCGCTGACACAAGCACATCATCTGCGTCAAAGCCCTTTATGATATGTCCGAACTGCGCCATTGCCTCAAGGAAACTCTCTGTCATTTCCTCCGGCAGGATCTGCGAAATATCCGTAAATTGATATTGCCCCTTCATTGCGGGCTGCAGCGTCGTCTCGTAATCG
>CAMGRE010000126.1 GCA_946061355.1 uncultured bacterium
TAGGTCTGACTTCCGAGGATCAGATGGAGATCCTGGAGGGCTTATCCGAGGGAGATGTCGTTATCACAGATTCCTCAATGGGTGTTGAGGAAGGTATGGCTGTAGAACCGCTGATCGAGGGAGTTGCAGAGGATGAGAGCGGGGAAGCTCAGTAAGGCGGGAGGTCAGTATGTCTCAGATTTTGGAATATATTAAGATTGCCCTGATGAACATAAAGGGCAATAAAGGCCGCTCGATCCTGACCATGCTCGGTATCATCATCGGTATTTCCTCCGTGATTATGCTGATCGCGATCGGAAACGGCGTGAAGAGCCAGATCAACACGGAGCTTGACAATATAGCGGGCGGTGTGGTCTATATGGAGGTCAGCCAGAAGAAAGGTGAGAAGGATACGGTCAGTTTCACGGAGGAGGATTTCCAGACGATCATGGATAAGGTGCCTCATGTGAAGGGCGTAACTCCTGCATGGAATATCTGGGGAGCTACGGCAGAAGGCCGAAAAGGCAGTTTTGATGCTGCGATCGGTGCCGGAAATGAATATCTGGTTTACCAGTCCAAGGACCCGATTATAAAAGGAAGTTATTTTACAAAGACGGACTATGATACGGGAAATATGGTTTGTGTGCTTCGTGAGAGCGCTGCAAAGCAGCTCTTTGGCAGCACGGATGTGGTGGGCGTGACCATGGAGGTCTCAGTCTATAACGCAACCAGAGAGGTAACGATCGTGGGAATCCGGAAGGACAACGCTTCTAAGATCACGGGTGCATTGTTGGACAGCGGCGTGATCGAACTCGAGATGCCGATGACGGCGCTGGTGGAGTACGGGTACTGGATCGGGGAGTATGACGGGATGTATCTGATCGCGGACAATGCCGCATATTCTTCTGATGTAGCGAAGAAAGCGGTTCAGCTGATGGAGGCGAAGTACGGCCTGCGCGGTGAGAATCTGATCTCCATTGACGACTTCAACGACAGTATGGCATCGATCAATTCCGTGCTGAACTATATCACGATTTTTGTGGCGTTCGTTGCGGCGATCTCTCTGCTGGTAGGCGGAATCGGCGTTATGAACATTATGTTAGTGTCCGTGACAGAGCGTACCAGGGAGATCGGTATCCGAAAGGCTCTCGGGGCGAGAACCTCATCGATCATGCTACAGTTTCTGATGGAGTCGGCGATTATCACGATGGTGGGCGGAATTCTGGGGATCATCATCGGGATCAGCGGCGCGGTCTGCATCTGTACTGCCATCGGTTTTCGGGCGGATATCAGCCTGCTCGTGATCCTGATCGCCACGGCATTTTCCAGCAGTGTCGGCCTGTTCTTCGGCATCTATCCGGCGAGAAAGGCGGCGAAACTCAGCCCGATCGAGGCACTCAGGCACGAGTAAAATGCCTTGCACTTTATCTCATTTCAGGTATAATAATTGATATAGTTGATGAGGTAATGTGTAATGGAAGAGAAAGAATTAAGTTTTGAAGTGAAAGTAAACGCAACCATATTGTATGACTATTTGCTGCACCACACTTACAACAGCCCGGCAGGTATTCTGGGCAGTGTAGTTGGCGCAGCTTTTGTCGTGGCGGCTTTTATCACGGGGCGATGGACACTTGCGATCGGCGGTGCGATCATCCTGTTGTATCTGCCGATAACGCTTTGGTTTCAGGCAGGTAAGCAGGCAAAACTGACACCGGCTTTTCACAAGCCACTGCGCTACCGCCTCCTGGAGGAGGGAATCGAGGTGTCCCAGGAGGACACAACACAGGTGTGTCCCTGGGATCAGATCTATAAGGTGACATCCACCAAAAGCAGCATTGTGGTGTACACTTCCCGTGTGAATGCATTTCTGTTCGCGAGGAAAGATATGGGTGAACTGACAAACGAGGTGATCCGCACGATCTCCACCCATGTGAGCCCGGATAAGGTAAAGATAAGATGGTAGCTGTGAAGGCACTGAACAAATACAAAATAAGGCGGTAACTATGGCATCAGTATATGAAACGTACAGTGCGCAGGAGACAAGGGCACTGGGGGAAAAAATCGGTCTGCAGGCAGTGCCGGGGGAAGTCTATACACTGACGGGAGATCTCGGAGTAGGGAAAACCGTGTTTACCCAGGGCGTGGCGAAAGGCCTTGGGATAGAGGAACCGGTCAACAGTCCGACCTTTACGATCCTGCAGGTGTATGAGGAAGGGCGTCTGCCTTTTTACCATTTTGATGTGTACCGTATCGGTGATGTGGAGGAGATGGAAGAGATCGGATATGAGGACTGCTTCTACGGAGAGGGCGTCTGCCTGATCGAGTGGGCGGAACTGATCGGGGAGATCCTTCCGCAGGACTGCAGACATATCACGATCGAGAAAGATTTGCAAAAAGGGTTTGATTACCGGAGAATAACCATAGAATAAGGTGAGACAGATGAAGATATTGGCGCTCGACAGCTCCGGGCTTGTGGCATCCGTGGCAGTGATTGAGGATGACAGGCTGACTGCCGAATATACGGTAAATTATAAGAAGACGCATTCCCAGACGCTGGTTCCCATGATGGATGCGATCCGGGAGATGACGGAACTGAAACTTGATACGATAGATGCCATTGCGGTGGCGGCAGGTCCCGGCTCTTTCACGGGACTCAGGATCGGCAGCGCCACGGCAAAAGGACTTGGGCTGGCGCTTGGTAAACCGATCATACCGGTTCCCACTGTGGACGGTCTTGCCTGGCAGATGTACGGAACCGATAAGTTGGTGTGTCCCATTATGGATGCGAGGCGGAGTCAGGTATACACGGGATTGTATGAGTTTACGCGGACGCAGACGGATCCCGATGCGGGGTATGAACTGCATGTAATCCGGGAACAGTGCGCAGTGATGATCGATGAGATCGCAGCATTGTGCAATGAGCAGAACCGGGAAGTGATCTTCCTCGGTGACGGCGTGCCTGTGTTCAGAGATCGTCTGAAAGAATTACTCTGCGTGCCTTATACCTTTGCACCGGCACACAGGAGGATGCAGAGTGCGGCCGCACTCGGCGTCTATGCGGCGGAACTCTGGCGACAGGGAAAATATCAGACGGCGGCGGAGCATCAGCCGGATTATCTGCGGCTTTCCCAGGCAGAAAGGGAACGGATGGAGAAAGAGCAGCGTCTGCCGGGAGATGCTATGAGAAGTGAAGAGGTTAGCAGAGAAGTGACGAACGGGCAAGCGCCGGAAAGGGCATCCATATGATTGTCCGCAAGATGAAGGCTTCGGATGTCGAGGCTGTAGCGCGTAACGAGGCGCTCTGCTTTTCCATGCCGTGGTCACTGAATGCCTTCCGCGAGATCGCGGCCGAGCAGGAGTCCGGTGACGGGCAGACGATTCTGTATCTCGTGGCGGAACTTGATGGCAGGATCGTGGGACACTGCGGTGTGAGGAATCTCCTCGGAGAGGGGGAGATCACCAATGTGGCGGTACATCCCGATTACAGAAATAAGGGGATTGCCGGTGCCATGCTTGCAGAACTGCTTGACAGAGGTGTCCGTATGGGGATCGAAGCCTTTACGCTGGAGGTTCGCGCAGGCAACGGGAGCGCGGTTCACCTTTATGAGAAGGCCGGATTTGTGACGGAGGGCGTGCGGAAGGGATTCTATGATATGCCCAGAGAGGATGCTCTGATCATGTGGAAAAGATAGTCAGTATATGGAAGAATTACCACTTCTGACGGAGAATGCAGGATGTTATACTTGTGGAAGAAGGAGGATGTGGTATGCGTAAGTATGAAAAGCAGGAGAGACAGCAGCTGACAGAGGTCATCTGTAATTGCTGCGGCAGAAGCCTGAAGGTGAGAGCGGGCATCGTGGAAGAGGAATGCGTGCGGATCGAAGCGGCGTTCGGCTTTTTCTCACAGAAGGACGGGGAGGTTCACCGGTTTGATCTGTGTGAAGCGTGCTATGACAGGATCGCTGCGGGGTTCCGGATTCCCGTTGAAAAAGAAGTCAAGACAGAACTGCTGTAGGAAATAGAACTGTCCTCAGCGGAAATGAGGATAGATATGCTGGATGTATGTTTATTGGGAACCGGCGGGATGATGCCGCTGCCCCACAGATGGCTCACCTCCATGATGGTGCGCTATAACGGAATGAGTATTTTGGTGGATTGCGGTGAGGGAACGCAGATCGCGCTGAAGGAAAAGGGTTGGAGTCCCAAGCCGATCGATATCATCTGTTTTACCCATTATCATGCGGATCACATCAGCGGATTGCCCGGGATGCTCCTGACCATGGGGAATGCCGAGCGGACGGAACCGCTTTTGCTGATCGGGCCAAAAGGGCTGACACGTGTGGTGAGCGCGCTCAGGGTGATCGCTCCGGAACTGCCGTTTCCCATAGAATGCAGGGAGATTGAGGGACCGGAGGAGACGTTTGTATTTAACGGTATACGTATAGAAGCCTTCCGGGTGAATCACAATGTACTCTGTTACGGGTACAGTCTGAGTATTGACCGCGCAGGCAAATTCTGTGTGGAGAACGCGGAGAAGCTCGGCATTGAGAAGCGTTACTGGAGCCGCCTGCAGAAGGGCGAAGTGATACAGACGGAAAACGGTGTCTGGACACCGGAGATGGTCCTCGGCGCACCGAGGAAGGGCTTGAAGGTCACGTATACCACGGATACGCGTCCGACAGAGAGCATTGCGGTACATGCGGCAGATTCGGATCTGTTTATCTGTGAAGGAATGTACGGAGAGCCGGAGAAGAAGGCAAAAGCAAAAGAATATAAGCACATGACTTTTTATGAAGCGGCTGAACTGGCAAAAAAGGCAAAGGTAAAGGAGATGTGGCTGACTCATTTCAGCCCTTCGCTGATCCGGGCCGAAGAGTTTATGAACGATGTACGAAAGATTTTTCCGAATTCTTATGCGGGGAAAGACGGCAAGACGGCAGAGCTTTCCTTTGATGAGGACTGACTAAGGAGGAAACCGTATGAAATTTAAGGGTGCAAAAGGTATGCTGGTATTGTTCTGCCTGATCTTTATGCTGGCGGCGTATTACTGCTATCTCTCCAACAGAAATATTCCCGTCAAAGACGAGAATGAAGTGATCTCCAGGGTTCAGGAGGTTCTGGCGAGAGACCTGTCAAGAAATTATCCGGCAACTCCGAAGGAAGTGCTCAAGTATTACAGTGAACTCACGCAATGCTTCTATAATGAGGAATATACGGATGAGGAGCTTGCCGAACTGTCGGATAAAGCGATCGAACTGTATGATGACGAACTGGCGAATGTCAAGTCGCGCGAGGAGTATCTGAGTGATCTGAAAAAAGATATTGCCGATTTTGAAAAAGACGATATCGTGATCTCCAGTTATAAAGTATCCAACAGCACGGACGTTGAGTATTTCACCAAAGACGGGCGTGACTATGCAAGTCTTTATTGTACCTACACGTTGCGGAAAGGGACCAATCTGCAGGCTACGGAGGAAGTGTTTGTCCTGCGCAAAGATGCGGAAGGACATTGGAAGATCCTGGGCTTCGATGTTGTGAAAGACGGCGGGGATCAGGAGTGATACGGAAAGAAGATTAGACTGACATGAATGATGATGTTTTGATACTTGCAATTGAGAGCTCCTGTGATGAGACGGCAGCTTCCGTGGTCAGAAACGGCCGGGGAGTTCTCTCTAACGTGATTTTCTCCCAGATTGAACTTCACAAATTATACGGAGGCGTGGTTCCGGAGATCGCGTCCAGGAAACATATCGAGAAGATCAATCAGGTGATAGAAGAGGCACTGACGGAAGCGAAAGTGACACTGCAGGATATTACCGCGATCGCGGTGACCTATGGGCCGGGTCTCGTAGGTGCGCTGCTGGTGGGCGTGTCGGCAGCCAAAGCGATCAGTTTTGCAACGGGTCTGCCGTTAATCGGAGTGCACCATATTGAAGGGCACATCAGCGCCAACTTTATTGAGAATAAGGATCTGGAACCTCCTTTCGTCTGTCTGGTGGTTTCCGGCGGACATACGCACCTTGTGGTAGTGAAGGACTATGGCGAGTACGAGATCATCGGGCGTACCAGGGATGATGCGGCGGGAGAGGCGTTTGACAAGGTCGCGCGCGCCATCGGACTGGGATATCCCGGAGGTCCCAAGATTGACAAATTGTCCAGAGAGGGAAATCCGGATGCCATCCATTTCCCCAGAGCCAAGGTGGAGGAGTCGGTCTATGACTTCAGCTTCAGCGGGTTGAAATCCTCGGTGTTAAATTATCTCAATTCCTGCGAGATGAAAGGGGAAGAGGTAAACCGTGCGGATGTGGCGGCTTCTTTCCAGAAAGCTGTGATCGATGTGCTCGTGGAGCATGGGCTCGACGCCGTGGAGAAATACGGATTTCATGAGTTTGCAATCGCCGGAGGCGTTGCCTCTAATTCTTCCCTGAGGGAAGCGTTTGAGAAAGAGTGTCAGAAGCGTGGGATTCGTTTCTATCACCCATCCCCCATTTATTGTACGGACAATGCGGCCATGATCGGTGTGGCAGGCTACTATGAATATATCAAAGGGACGCGCAGCGATCTGACGCTGAATGCTGTCCCGAATCTGAAACTGGGAGAGCGTTAATGGGAGCGAGAACAGCAGCGATCGTACTGGCGGCGGGACGCGGCAGTCGCATGCAAAGCAAGATTCAGAAGCAGTATCTTCTGTTAAAAGAAAAACCGGTGTTGTACTATTCCCTGAAAGCGTTTGAGGAGAGTTTTATCGATGAGATCATCCTTGTGACAGGGGAAGAGGAGATCGAGTATTGCCGCAAAGAGATCGTGGAGAAGTATGCATTCACAAAAGTGAGTCAAATTGTTGCGGGCGGAAAAGAGCGGTATCACTCCGTGTTCTGCGGTCTGCAGGCGTTGACAGATTGTGATTATGTTTTTATCCATGACGGGGCGCGTCCTTTTGTGACGAAACAGATCCTGGAACGCGCTTATAATACGGTACAAAAAGAGCATGCCTGTGTAGTCGGCATGCCCGTAAAGGATACGATCAAACTTGCGGATGAGA
>CAMGRE010000127.1 GCA_946061355.1 uncultured bacterium
GCCTGCTTTTTCATTTCAATAATACCTCCTGATCAACTGATATGGTAAAGGGTGCGGCGCATAGACCGGCACTGTTGTGTATATGGATCTCGGCATAGTCAGCCCAGCCGAGGGAAACGCGCAGCGTTCCTGTCCTTTCTTTCATTTCTTTGGGCGGAATGAGGATCAGACGATTATTTTCCGCGTATACGCTGTCGGGTGTAAAATGCAGATCTCCTATTGCGATATCCCAGTCGGATGGCTTGCTGCTGACCGTCAGTCCGTCTCCGTGACAGAATGTAATGACGATCTGTCCGTTCTGATCCAAAACGGCACTCGTAGCTTTTGGCGCGTCGCACAGGAGATCTTTTTCACCATATACATGTCCTCTTGCAAGCAGCGCAAGTCTGCGGCCCACTTCCATCTTCTCCTTTGGGTGAATATCATAGTAGGAGCCGAGATCCATGATGCTTGCCATATAAACGCCCTCAACATTGTCTGCGACATACGCCTGCTTTTCTCTGACTGTCCTGTATTCCTTATTATCACAGTCGAGCCATACGCCGAAAGGGGCGAGCTGAACGATCAGGAAAGGGAAATCATCCCTCCATTCCTTTCTCCAGTCCGTGATCAGCGCAGTAAGAAGTTTGTCGTACATAAAAGCGCGGTCGCCGGCATCGGATTCTCCCTGATACCAGAGAACGCCTTTGATCGGAAATGGGATCAGTTCGGACAGCATCGTGTGATAGAGACCGGCGGGGCGGTACATATGATAGGGCCCCATCGGGATCACGGGATCGTTAGCATGCTGCTTCATGTAGGTAAGTTGCCAGTCGCGGTCTCTGCCATAAAGCAGCGGCTCGAAGTCGGCGCTGTGTTGTGGAGAATCTTCAAATTTCCATGCTTCCAGGGAATCGGCGGCCAGTTTTTCGGCGGGAATTCCGGTGATTGCCTCTTCGTATTCTTTCAGATATCGGTCTAAGGGCGGAGTCTGCAATACCGCTTCCGGAACCCATGCGGCGGCTGTGGAACCGCCCCAGTTGCAGCCGATGATACCGATCGGCACTCCGGTTGCTTCCTGTACATTCCTTGCGAAACTGTATGCCGGAGCAGAGAAGCATTCTATTCCCGGACAGCTGTCATCGAACCAGTAGCCGTAACCTGCTTTGTTGTGTGTCGTGTGATTTTCAAATGCTCTCTGGGGCATGTTGAACATGCGGATGTCCGGATTGCGTTTCAGTTTTTTGACATTCTCCCAGTTGCGGTCATATTTCAGGAAAAATTCCATGTTGGACTGTCCGCCGGCCAGCCATATATCACCGAAGCAGACGTTGTCTAACACGATTTCCGCCGAGACATCCGTGCCGGGAATGATATGGATGCGGTAACCGCACCCGGCTTCCTGCGGCGGAAAGGTGATACGGAAATCTCCGTTCCGGTCGGCGGTGCATTTGGCGGTATGGATCGGTTCCGAGGTAGAACGGGAATCTGATCTGACAAGCTTTGCCGTGATTTCCGTCTCAGGCGTCGCTTCTCCCCACAGGATCATTTCCTTTTCACGTTGAAACATCATGTTGCTTTGAAATATTTCCGCAAGCTTCCATTGATAAGATTCCATTTTCACGTTTCCTTTCTAAAATAAATGCGGACGATGATCGTTTCTCTTACGACCAGTACATATTTCTGAATTCTGTCGGCGTACATCCCTTTATGATCTTGAACATCCGGATAAAAGAAGAAAGAGAGGAAAAGCCACAGTTGATCGCTACATCGGTAATGGAATTCTGAGGCTCTGTCAACAGTTCGGAAGCCTTGGCAATGCGCTTCAGATTCACATATTTATAAAACGATACATTGGTAAACTGCCGGAACATTCTCGAAAAGTAAAATTTACTGAAACCGCTCATGTTCGCAATGTCATCCAGATTGAGATCCTCGGAACAATGTTCATTGATATAATTGCAGATCTCGATGAATTTTTTCATATATTCTTCCTGCTTGATCATCACATGGACTGCCTGGGTTTCCGGTTTGCGTGTGTAATTGCGTCCGATCAGGGCGATGATCTCCAAGAGGCGGCTATATATGATGGCTTCCGAAAAGGATGAGGAGGAACTCAGGTATTCGTTCTTAATCTCAATCAGCAGCTCGCGTATCTTACCGTGTGTCGAAGGAAACGATTCCGGCGTGATCACGATCAGCGGGGCTATGGCATTCAACAATGTTTCGATATCCTTGATGAACCGCAGAGCAGTTGCGTCCGGCTGGAAGATAATGCGGTGTCCCGTCGGAGGAGCAAACAGTGTATGGACACAGCCGGGGCAGATCAGGATAATGTCTCCCTCGCGCAGTGTGAAGGTCTGGTTGTTGCACTCCACTGTGTAAATGTTGTCCATAGGCATAATAAGCTCCATTGTTGTATGCCAGTGCGGGGGATAGTCTTCGTATTCATCATTGTCATATAGCTTGATCGAAGTATTCTGCTTATAGTTGACTGTCTCAAAAATACCGTTAAGTGTTTCAATCATAAAAGGCTTCTCCTTTTGAAGAGGAACAACAATTGATTGTCTCTACTAAGTATATTATAATGAAAAATTGTTTTGAGGCACACAAAAATTGCTCGATAAATAGCAAAAATTGCTCAAAATGAAAGGGATATATGTAATGATGCACAAAAGTAGGCTAGCAAAATTTGATAATATTCACAAAAACACTATTTTTCCGCGGAAAATCACAGCAAGAATTGATAATTAACAAACAACAATTTGGAAGCACAAAGCATTGCAGTGTGGTATCGTTTAGTTAGCAGATAAATCAAACAAGCAATCAATTGCTAAGTTAAGGGAGGGCTAACAATGAAAAGAAAATTACTGGCAGCTATTTTATCAGTTGCAATGGCAGCAACACTTCTGACAGGGTGTGGCGGAGCAGCATCTACATCAGGCGATTCGACAGCTTCCGCAGACAGTGAAGCGTCAGCAGATGGTGTACAGGAGATCTCCTGGATGTTCTGGGATGACCTGAATGCGACGGAGGATCTGATTACCAAGGGATATGGAGAGGTTATCGACAGATTCAACAAGGATTATGAAGGAAAATATCATGTGACACCGATCACAACGAATCTGGAAGAGTATTATCCGAAGCTGAATGCACTCGTTGCGGCGAACGAAACGCCCGATGTGTTTATTGTAAGTCCGGGACCGAACCTTACAGATTATGTAGATCCCGGTGTGGCAGCGCCTCTTGACAGTTATCTGGCAGATGGCTGGAAGGATACCTTTACTTCCGATGCCGTGTTCTCTCAGATGACCTATGACGGACAGATCTACGCAGTTCCGCTCAATACGGCAGCTGCCTGTGCATTCTATAATACAGAGATGTTTGAAGCAGCAGGAGCTAAGGTTCCGACTAACTGGGACGAGATGCTTGATGCATGTGAGAAACTTCAGGCAGCGGGCTACACACCGATCACGATCTCCGCAGGAACAGCATGGTGTCTGTCCATGGTAGCTGGTTATCTGTGCGAGATGGAAGGCGTTGATCTTGCAGCGCTGGCTGACGGTTCCGCAAGCTGGGAAGATGGCAAACTGGAAGCGGCAGCAACAAAGCTGGTGGAACTCTCCAAGTACTTCCAGCCGACAGCAGCAGGTGATACGAACGATGTGGCAACAGCTAACTTCTACAATGGCGAGGCTGCTATCCTGATCCAGGGTTCCTGGGCAATCGGACAGATCAACGGTGAGAATCCTGATTTTGAGTCAAAATGTGGTGTGTTCCAGTTCCCCGGTGTGGAGAGAGTCATTGCCAAGTCCGATTCTCTGGCTATGAGTTCTTCCACAAAATGTCCTGAGGCATGTATTGCACTGATGAAATATTTCACGGATGATACCGCACAGAAATATACCGCAGAGATCGGCGGCAAGATTCCGGTTACGAAAGTGGAATACGATGCTTCCGTTGCACCTCAGCAGCTTGCCTATGTTATGGATGTATTCGGCAATGCAAAGGGTACCTTTGGCTTCTATAATGAGTCGATGCCTACCACAGAAACGGGTGCTCACTTTGATGATACCATGGTTTCCGTATTCCTGGGTGATATGACACCTGCGGAAGCGGCAACAGATATGGAAGACTTTTATGCAAGTAACTGCCGGTAAGATGCAGGCAGAATGTATGCGGGATGTGAGGCGATGCTTGCATCCCGCATACAAAAATGATTCATGGCAATAGAAAGTTCGCGAAGCGTGTTTTCGATTGTTGGAGGGACAATAAGTGGATAAATTATTACGGGATAAAAAAGCGATCATTATATTTATAACACCGGCACTTTTACTGTTTACCGTCGTATTGTTCATACCGATCTGCCAGTCAGTCTACTACTCGTTTTGCGAGTACAAAGGGCTGACAGCGCCAAAGTTTATCGGTCTTACGAATTACAGGAATATGCTCAAGGATAAGAGTCTGGTATATGCCCTTAAGAATTCTCTGTTTTTCCTGATTTTCTCCTGTTTGACACAGCTTGTTATAGGATTGCTTCTGGCAGGACTTCTGACGAACATTGAGAAGGGGCGTAACCTCTTCAAGAATATCATCTATCTTCCCTGTGTATTGTCTTCGACAGCGCTCGGATTGTTGTGGATGTTCATCTTCAGTCCGAAACTGGGTGTCAATCAGTTGTTGGCAAAGTTCGGAATGGAAGGACCTAAGTGGCTGATGGATACGAGCGGCTTTATCATTCTGCCGATGTGGGTTATCGCATTTGTCGCCTTGTGGCAGTATGTCGGACAGTCAATGATGCTCTACATGGCGCAGATATCGGGGATCAGCAAGTCATTGTATGAGGCATCTTACATTGACGGCTGCAGCAAAGTAAAAAGCTTTATACATATCACGTTGCCGCTCATCAGACCGATGGTGGCGACGGCTATGTCTCTGAATGCGATCGGTTCTTTGAAATTTTTTGATTTGATTTTCAATATGACGGAGGGCGGTCCGAACCACAGGACAGAGGTTCTCGCTACCCATTTGTATACACAGGGATTCAAATTCAACAAATACGGATATGCCAGTGCGATCGGCGTGATTCTGATCGTTCTGTGCCTCGCAGTTACGGCATTTATCAATAAAGTTGTCAAAACTGAGAATTATGAGATGTAGCGGGAGGGCATATGAAGAACAGTAAAACAAAATCAACCATCATCAAAGTGATGATCTACGTATTTCTGACTCTTGTTGCAATCATCTATCTTGCGCCGCTCTTGTGGGTGTTTATGGTATCGTTTAAGACCAATGCGGAAATATTTACGTCACCGTTTGCTTTGCCTGAGAGTTTTTACCTGGATAATTTTATTTTTGCGTGGACAGCGGGAAAACTCGGAATTGCAACACTCAATTCCTTTATTGTTTGCGGTGTGACGTTGGTTCTCAGTATGCTCATCGGTTCTATGGCGGCATTTGCGATCGGAAGACTTCGCTGGAAACTGGCAGGACCGTGCATGACATTCTTTATGATCGGCATGATGATTCCGGTGCACTGTGTCATGATCCCGCTTTTTACCAGATTTGCAAAGATAGGATTATCTAACAGCCTGATCGGACTTGTGCTACCGTATCTGACTTTTTCGTTGCCGGTGACGATCTTTATCATGACAGGTTTTTTCAAGAGTATGCCGAATGAATTGATCGAGTCGGCCTGTATTGACGGAGCGTCAATCTATGGGATTTTCTTTAAGATCGCGTTGCCGTTGTCCAAAACAGGACTTTTTGTGACGGGGCTTATGACTTTTGTGGCCAACTGGAATGAACTGCTACTCGCAATGGTGCTTATTTCTGATGATACGAAAAAGACACTTCCGGTATCGCTGTCGAAGTTTGTGGGCCCGTACAATACCAATTATTCGCAGATGTTTGCAGCAATTATCATTGCCATCATACCTACGATCATTGTGTATTGTATCTTCAGTAACCAGATTGTAGACGGACTGACAGCCGGTGCCGTAAAAGGATAACTTAAAGAGGAATTAGAGGGAGAAAATAGAATGAGCAGAGAGAGGGAGCCTCTTGTTACACATATTTATACGGCGGATCCGTCTGCGCATGTGTACAATGGCAGGATATATATATACCCATCGCATGATATTCCGCATGACGGCGAGGATAATGACAACGGCGATGAATATCAGATGGAAGACTATCACGTACTGACAATGGATCATATCGGTGCGGAATGTGTTGATCACGGGGAGGCGCTTCATATGAACGATGTGCCGTGGGTCAGAGACCAGATGTGGGCGCCGGATGTGGTGTATAAAAACGGAAAGTATTACCTTGTTTTCCCGGCGAGGGATAAGGAAGGAAATTTCAGGATAGGCATTGCGGTCGGGGAAAAGCCGGAAGGACCGTTTGTTGCGGAACCGAATTATATTGAAGGCAGTTACAGCATCGATCCGGCGGCTTTTCTGGATGACGATGGGAAAGTGTATGTCTACTTTGGCGGGCTGTGGGGCGGACAGCTTGAGAAGTACCGGACGGGTACGTTTGATCCGGATGGGACGGAACCGGCGCCCGCAGAGCCTGCTGTCATGCCGCGGTGTGCGGTGATGAGCGACGATATGTTGTCGTTTGCCACAGAGCCGCAGGCAGTGGAGATACTTGACGAAAACGGAAATCCTTTGCTTGCATCCGATGAGGACAGGAGATATTTTGAGGATCCATGGATGCATAAATACCGTGGCAAATACTATTTGTCATATTCTACGGGAACGACACATTATATTGTCTACGCCACCGCGGACAATCCGATGGGACCTTTCATCTATCAGGGGCGTATCATGGAACCTGTCATCGGTTGGACGACACATCATTCTATCGTGGAATACGAAGGAAAGTGGTATCTGTTCTACCATGACTGTGAGTATTCGGGCGGGATTAACCACCGGCGGACAGTGAAGTACACCGAGCTTCACTACAATGAGGACGGATCGATACAGACGATTTTCC
>CAMGRE010000128.1 GCA_946061355.1 uncultured bacterium
TATGTCCGAGATAAGTCAAGTAAAAAATAAATTTTAACGATAACACACATTTTAACGATAATTATTTCTATCGTTAATAGGGTTTCATTTATGGGCTTTAAAATCTGCCTTGTGTTACGTAATTAGGGTTTTAACAGAGATCTTTCCATGCATGAGGATATAAAAACCTTATTCTAAATCATTTACAGACATCCTTATCGTTTATTTGTATCACAATGCTAAATACCTTCTTGAGCGCCGCCACCAGCATAAAATCCGCCGGATACTCAATGTTGCCGTAAGCGCGTGTGATCAACACCTTGCGCTCCTCAAGCGGCTGCCTGAGTACATCCAGCACATAGCGTGAAAACTCCGTCATCTCATCTAAGAACAGCACGCCCCTGTGTGCCAGACTCACTGCTCCGGGCGCAGGCACCCTGCCACCGCCGACCAATGCACATCCCGTGACCGTATGATGCGGTGCCACAAAAGGGCGGCTTGCGAGAATCTTTCCGTCTTTTAATCTGCCGCTCACACTGTAAACCGACGAAACCTCTATACTTTCATCATAGGTAAGCGGTGGCAGAATGGACGGGATCCTCTTTGCGATCATTGTCTTGCCGCTTCCGGGCGGACCCACAAGCAGGAGATGATGGAAGCCTGCTGCCGCAATCTCTGCGGCTCTCTTGACGCTCTCCTGACCGCTGATGTCCGCAAAATCCACTGCAATTTCCTGTATCTCTCCCGGATTCCGGCTCTTCCCGGCAGGCAAAATCCCGCACGCCTCAAAGCCCTGCGAATCCGGTGCCAGTGCTTCCGTCACCTGCGACAAGTGGGAAACGCCGTAGACACACATTCCATCAATCACCGCTGCCTCCTCCTCATTCTCCTGGGGCACCACACAGACTTTCACACCGCTCGCGGCTGCCCGCTGCACGATTGGCAGAATTCCCTTCACTGCCTTTACCTCGCCGTTCAATCCCAGTTCGCCGGCAAACAGGATTCCCTCCGTTTTGGTTCCCGAAATTTTCCCCATGGAGAGCAACAGCCCCACCGCTGCCGGCAGGTCAAACAGCGTCCCTGACTTGTGCCTGTCCGCAGGGGAAAAATTGATTGTGATATGGGATGGCGGCAGGGAATACCCCATATTTTTTAATGCCACCCTCACCCGTTCTTTCGCTTCGCCCGCCTCCTTGCTGAGCGAGCCGATCATTTCCATGCAGGGCAGACCCGAAGCCACATCGACCTCCACCTGTACCAGATAACTGTCAATGCCGCAGAATGCCCCTGTGAGTACCGTACTGAACATTCGTCCTCCTTTTTCCCGGATACTATCTTATCCGTATGATGTTGTTTGTAGAAAAATGTGCGGCGATCGCCGCGGGACTCTGCGTAAGATACGCAGACAAATATGTCGCGTCCGAAGTCCCGGACAGAATCGATACCGTTATTATAAACACTTTACCGGCAGACCGCAAGACATTTTTCCTGTCCTGCCATCTGCCGGCAGTCATATTATGCCTCAGCATGCCAAATGGCTGCCGGGCAGACATTCTATATATTTTTCTATTGTAGCCTGTTTGCCATGATCTCCGGCTCCTGTGCGAACTGGATCGCCGTGTCTTTGCTGATCTTGTGATCCGCATAGAGCTGTCTGATCGCTTCGTCCATGGTCATCATACCCAGATTGCGGTTCGTCTGCATGATCGTGGCAAGCTGATGGCTCTTTCCCTCACGGATCAGGGTACGAACCGCATGCGTCACATACATGACCTCAAAGGCCGCCACACGTCCTTCCCCGTCTGCTGTCGGCAGAAGCTGCTGGGAAATCACGGCCTCCAGAACATTCGCCACCTGTATGCGGATCTGCTGCTGCTGATGCGGCGGAAAAACATCAATCATACGATCCACCGTATTGGCCGCGCCCATGGTATGCAGTGTCGAGAGCACCAGATGTCCCGTCTCTGCGGCGGTGATCGCCACGCTGATTGTCTCAAAGTCACGCATTTCCCCGACGAGGATCACATCCGGGTCCTCCCTGAGCGCTGCCCTGAGCGCATTGGCATAATTCTGGGAATCAAGTCCGATCTCCCTCTGATTAACGATGGACATTTTATGCTGATGCAGATACTCAATCGGATCCTCCAATGTGATCACATGAGCCTCCCGCATGGAGTTTACCTTATCAATGATCGAGGCGAGCGTTGTACTCTTGCCGCTTCCCGTCGGTCCCGTGACCAGGACAAGCCCTCTCTTTTTCTGGTACAGATCTACCACGGAATCCGGTATCCCGAGATTCCTCGCATCGGGCACACTCGTTCCCACAAGACGCAGCGCCATCGCCGCAGAGCCTCTCTGTTTATATGCATTCACACGGAATCTTCCCAGCTCCGGAATTGCAAAAGACATATCGTACTCTCCGCGCTCCTCAAACCGGTCTCTCTGCGTCTCTGACATAATGCTGATTAACAGTTCCATCGTGTCCGCCGGAAGCATTCTCTGGAAAGGCATCGGCACCAGATTGCCGTTCACCCTCATCTTCGGCGGAATTCCGACTGTAATATGCACGTCAGATGCACCGGCTTTCACCGCCTCCGCAAGTATCTCTTTGATCGTCACCATAGCTCTTATACTCTCCTCACTGTGTATATTTCGTCTGGGTAAACCCTTCCCTCAGCTTGCCGAGTGCCCTCTTTTCAATGCGTGACACATAGCTCCGGGATATTCCCAGCATACTTCCGATCTCTCTCTGCGTGATCTCTCTGTCTCCCGACAGACCATATCTCATACAGATGATCTCGCGCTCCCTGGCTGTGAGCCTCGCCTCAAGCAGCGTCCCAAGTTTCCCGACGTTCTGCTTCAGTTCCATCCTGTCCAATACATCCGTCTGTTCGTTCTCTATCACATCAAGAAGGCTGATCTCATTTCCCTCTTTATCTATACCGATCGGTTCGTAGAGTGAGACCTCCCTCGCTTTCTTTTTCCTGCCCCTAAGCATCATCAGAAGTTCATTCTCGATACATTTGCTGGCATAACTGGAAAGCTTTATGGTCTTATCCGAATCAAATGTATTTACCGCCTTGATCAGCCCGATCGTCCCGATGGAAATCAGGTCTTCCATGTCCTCGTCCACATTCTGATACTTCTTTGCGATGTGGGCTACCAGGCGCAGATTGCGCTCGATCAGGATCTTTTTTGCCTCCTCTGCTCTCTCACAGTTCTCATCATGCAGTCTCTTTATGTAGGCGGCCTCTTCCTCGGAGGATAAAGGTTGTTGAAAGGTTTTCAAAAGGAGCCCCCGAAGTCAATTTGTTATATTCTATGTGGGGACAGATTTCAAAGTGCCTTTCCATATTATAGTATATCTTCCTGTCACGGAAATGACAAGCGTTCCTGTCAGATCCGAGCAAATTCTCCGGATCAGAACAAGAAATCGGCCATCACGTAATTGCTCACATCGATCCCTCTGTCTGTCAGACGCACACAGTCTCCGTCGCTTGCAAGCAGTCCTTCCCTGCAATGACGGTCGATCACACTGCCGTAAACCTCCTCCATCCTCCTGCCGAATCTCTGTGCAAAACCGCTCTTTGTCACGCCCGTCATCAGTCTGAGCCCCAGGAACATATATTCCTCCATCTGTTCTTCACGGGACAGTTCATGACGATGTTCCACCTTGTCCAATCTGCCCAGATAGCTTTCCATGCAGCGCACATTATCAAACCGGACGTGCTCCACCATGGAGGCAGCCCCCAGTCCGAAGCCCACGTAATTTTCTCCCGTCCAGTACACCTTGTTATGTCTGCACTCTTGCCCCGGTCTCGCATAGTTTGAAATCTCATAACGCACATATCCGGCTTTTGCCAGGATCGCCTTCGTCTCCTGATACATCTGTCTGTCAAGCTCCTCGTCCGGAAGGCCATCACCCTCTCCGTACATCTCATAAAACGGAGTCCCCTCCTCGATGATCAGGCTGTACGCCGACAGATGTTCCGGCTTCAGTACGATCACCTCCGATAATGTCCTGCGCCAGGATTCAAGCGTCTGTCCCGGAAGTCCCGACATCAAATCAATATTGCAGTTTGCAAAACCGGCATTTCGCACAAGTTCCCAACTGTGCAGGAAATCCTGCCAGGTGTGGATCCTGCCGAGAAGCTTTAATTCCTCATCCTCTGCAGACTGCAGTCCGATGCTGAGCCGGTTGATCCCCGCCCCTCTCCACGCAGAAGCTTTCTGCTCCGTCACCGTTCCGGGATTGACTTCCATCGTGATCTCCGCATCGGGAGACAACGCAAAGTCCGCTCTGAGGACAGACATGACCTGCGCTGTCTGATCCGCAGAAAGAAGAGACGGTGTTCCTCCACCCAGGAATACCGTCACAACTTCATACAACTTATACTTTTGTGCCTCTCTGTGTATCTCCCCGCAAAGCTCGTTTACATAACTCTGAATTTGGGAATTCTCTGCAGGTGCAGAAAGGAAATCGCAGTATCTGCATTTCCTCACACAGAAAGGAATATGAATGTACACACTTAAAGATTTCATTTCCTATTTGTCATCCAGTTTCAAAACACTCATGAACGCTTTCTGCGGGATCTCAACATTTCCGATCTGGCGCATGCGCTTCTTGCCTTCCTTCTGCTTCTCCAGGAGTTTCTTCTTACGTGTGATATCGCCGCCGTAACATTTCGCCAGCACATCCTTGCGCATCGCCTTGACCGTTTCCCTCGCGATGATCTTGCCGCCAACCGCCGCCTGAATAGGGATCTCAAACAGATGTCTCGGGATCTCCTCCTTCAGCTTCTCACACATCTTCTTTCCACGTTCATAGGCGCTGTCCTTATGGACGATAAAGGAAAGTGCATCCACTTCCTCCCTGTTGATCAGAATATCGAGCTTGACCATATCGGAGCGCTCATAGCCTTTGAGTTCATAGTCAAACGATGCGTACCCTCTTGATCTGGATTTGAGCGCATCAAAGAAATCATAGATGATCTCATTCAAAGGAAGCTCATAATGGATCAACGCTCTGGTCTCTTCCATATATTCCATGCTGATATATCTGCCGCGTCTCTCCTGACACAGTTCCATGATAGAACCGACGTAATCTTTCGTCACCATGATCTCGGCTTTTACCATGGGTTCTTCCATATATTCGATCTCGGAGGGATCCGGCAGATTCGACGGATTCGTCAGCTCCATCACTTCTCCGTTTGTCTTATATACCTTATAGATAACGCTGGGCGCAGTCGTCACCAGATCAAGGTTGTATTCCCGCTCCAGCCTCTCTTCAATGATCTCGAGATGTAACAGTCCCAGGAAACCGCACCGGAATCCGAATCCCAGCGCCAGGGAAGTCTCCGGCTCGTAATGCAGGGAAGAATCGTTCAACTGCAGTTTCTCCAGCGCATCGCGCAGATCCGGATACTTGGCCCCGTCCGCGGGATACATACCGCAGTACACCATAGGCGTTACTTCCTTGTATCCGGGCAGCGGCTCCGCACACGGCTTGTCTGCATCTGTCACCGTATCTCCCACCTTGGTATCCTTGACATTCTTAATCGATGCCGTGATATACCCAACCATCCCGGCGGAGAGTTCCTCGCAGGGAATAAACTGGCCTGCGCCGAAATACCCGGTTTCCACCACTTCTGCCTGCGCGCCGGTCGCCAACATTTTCATCATGGTGCCCTTCTTCACGACGCCATCCATAATACGGCAGAACACGATAACACCTTTGTAGGAATCGTATACTGAGTCAAAGATCAGCGCTCGCAGCGGCTTGTCCGGATCGCCTTGGGGTGCCGGGATCTTGCTAACCACCTGCTCCAGCACCTCGTCAATGTTGATACCGTTCTTGGCAGAGATCAGCGGTGCATCGTGCGCCTCGAGACCGATCACATCCTCAATCTCTTCCTTTACCCGGTCAGGCTCCGCACTGGGCAGATCGATCTTGTTGATCACCGGGAACACATCCAGATCATGATCCAGCGCCAGATAGACATTGGCAAGCGTCTGTGCCTCAATCCCCTGCGCCGCATCCACAACCAGAATAGCGCCGTCGCACGCGGCAAGACTCCTGCTGACCTCATAATTGAAGTCAACATGTCCCGGCGTATCAATCAGATTAAAGATATACTCTTCTCCGTCCTTCGCCTTATAAATAATGCGTACCGCCTGGGATTTGATCGTGATGCCCCTTTCGCGCTCCAGATCCATGTTGTCAAGCACCTGCGCCTGCATCTCCCTGTCAGTCAACAGACCTGTCATCTCGATAATTCTGTCCGCAAGGGTTGATTTTCCGTGATCGATATGTGCAATAATACAAAAATTTCTGATTTTACTCTGATCTATATGTGCCATGTCTTCCTCCGGCGATTAGCTTTGGTTTTCTGTCCGCATACATCTTACCACACTTCTTCTCCCACATGCAAGATTTCTACACCTGTCCGGAAAGGACGAGATGCAGAATATGTGCAAGCGGATCACAGGCATTGCGGATCTCCTCCACCGTATTGTTCTGCGCCCCAAGTTCGATCAGAAGCGTCTTTCCCCGGTACTGCATATTATAACGGTACCCCTTCAGATAAATCTTTCTGGTGAGCCCCGGATAATATTCCGCTGCCGCAAGCTGCATTCGGAAAGAAAATGCAAGATTCTCTCCGATATTGGGATTCTCCAGATAGTCAATGTCCCCCGTCTTATTGGTACGACTCAGGCCGTTAAAAAACATAAACTGTGCGGTCGGCCTGCCCTGGATCTCTGTCACCAGATGGCGTTCCTTCGGCATATCGTCCCTATGTAGATCGATGATTACCTCGATATCCGGGTTTTCCTCAAGCACCTTTTCCAGGGCCGGCGCTGCATTGGAATAGGCATAATCCCGGCTCTCCACATCATATTTTCCCAGATGATGGATCACATTATACCCGTACCTAGGCTTTCACCCGGCGCTGTGCCAGCGTGATCTGGGACTTGTACCGCGCC
>CAMGRE010000129.1 GCA_946061355.1 uncultured bacterium
AATGACCGCTGTAAAGCGATAGGACGCTGCGATCTTAATGCCAAACACATAATAAGGCGCAAAGTACACCACGATCAGCTGCAGCATAAGAGGCGTTCCACGCATAATGGAAATATATACCTTGGTAACAGATCTCACAATAAACTGCTTTGACATTCTGCCAAACGCAATAAACAGCCCCAACGGCAGGGAAAATAACAGTGTGAGAAAGAATATCTCCACCGTCACAAGCATGCCTTTTCCAAGCTGTGTCAGCATCATCATCAAGTCCATAGCTGTCTATCCCCTTATATCCTGCCGTTTTCCGGTCTTTTCAAACTCTCTTATTTCTCAAGGCAGATCTGTGTCGGATCGATGCCGTATTTCTCAGCGACCTCATCCACTGTACCATCCGCATAAAGCTCAAGTAAAGATGCTTCCACCTGATCCTTCAGCTCATCATTGCCCTTCAGGAAACCGATTCCGTACTGCTCGGATGCAAGCTCCTCGTCAAGCTTCACATAACCGTCTCCTCTGGATGCGATCTGATAGTTTGCCACTCCGACATCGATCGCAAGTGCGTCGATCGCACCGGCCTCCAGATCCATGAAAGCGGTATTGTAATCCGCATACTCCACAAGATCGGCAAAAGATGCTGCCAGATCCAGATTCTCCTGATTCTCCTCATCCGTGAGAGCTGCCAGTGCCGAGGAATCCTTCTGCACGCCCACTACCTTGCCTGCAAGGTCAGCCTTGGAAGCGATTCCGGAATCTGCTGCCGTCACGAACACCTGGCTGTTATCGATATAAGGTACGCTCCATGTGTAAGCATCCTCACGTCCGTTGATGGTAAATCCGTTCCAGATACAGTCAATGGCGCCCGAAGAAAGCTCCATGTCCTTTGCATCCCAGTCGATCGGCTGCTTCACCAGCTCCCAGCCGTTCTTCTCACAAACCTTCTCCGCAAGATCAAGGTCAAAACCGACGTATTCGCCGTTGTCATCCATATAACCGTAAGGCGGGAACTCTGCATCAAATCCAACCGTGAAAGTAGTTCTCTCAGTTCCCTCTGCTGCAGGCTCAGCAGCAGCCGTATCCTCTCCTGCCGCTTCGGTCTCTGCCGTGCTCTCAGCAGGTGCTGTCGTCTCTGCTTCCGCGGCCTTCTTGGTACCGCATGCGGTGAGCATAGATGCGCTCATTGCGAGCACACAAAGTAATGCCAATCCTTTTTTCATAATGTCTCCTCCTTTTGATTGCAAACAATAAATCATTACACTTTTGTATACTACCATGATAAAGTGTCCACTGTCAACAAAGGAGAACTCATTCTATACATTTCCGCTCTTTTCGTACTGCTCCACCATATCAAGGATCTCATCCCGATAGATCGGGAATTCTTCCGCCAGGGACTTGATCTCTGTCTTTGCACTCTCCGCCAGATTTTCATTATATTCCATCTGCTTACGCAGCTTCTGACGTCTGATGATCAGCCCGTGACGGATCTCCACCATCTCCCCGTGAGCAAGCAGCGCCTGCGTCTGGTGCAGCCAGATATCCGGGTCCTGCACATGATACCGGCGCAACAGCTTCAACAGTTCCTTCTGACAATAATCGAGATCCGCATGAAGCTCGCGGAATTTCTGCCGTTCCTCTTTTTCCTCCTGATAATTGTTCCACAACGTCATCAGTTCGCCGGCAGATGCCACCTGATATTTGATATACAGATAATCGAGCAGGTTCGTGTTGTTGACATATCTGATCTTCACCCGGTTCTGTAACAGAATCAGCCTGTTCACAGTCTTCTCCACCCGGTGAAGTTCCCTGACGGATTCCGTATATTTCATGTAAATAAAGAATACAGCAATCACAGTTGCCGCCACGGCAAGCAGACAGCCGATCTGAATATTCATCTCCAGCAGAACCCTGAGAAGAAACAACAGGATCATGCATGTCACAAAAGCAAAACTGCAGATGATCATCATCCCGCGCATATTTGCCGCCGTTCGCTCGAGCTCGTGGCGTCTGTACTGGTAGGCATGCCTTTCCCCTGCGAGCCGGTTCAGATCCTGACGGATTTTTTCCTGATACTCCTCTGCCGAGGTTATCTTCTCAATGCCTTCCTCCACCTCCGTCTCGATCCGCTCCACCTTTTGGAACTCGCTGTCGGTCATCCTGCTCTTTCGCTCCAGATACTCGCTCTGCTGCTGTTCATAGACGGCAATCTTTTCTGCCGCTGATCGGATCACTTCCCGTTCCGGATCCGGAAGCGCCTCAATCTCCTCCATATCAGTCAGATGCGAAGTCACACGGCTGTACTCTCTTGTCAGAGCGCGGATCTCCTCCTCGCAGTCCCGCATCTGCTCTAAACAACTCTTGACATAGCGTTTCCTCTGACTGCGGTCGTGCAGATCGACATCATCCCGGTGAAGGACGACATCCTCCGCCTGCTCCTCCTCAGGTTCACTCTGCTCTGCATTTTGCGTTTTTTTCCATTTTAACAGCCACTTTTTCCAGAATACCATAGTTTACTTCTCTTCCACCATTTTACGATAGGAACCCTTTAACTGCTCTGCCAGTTCCTCTGCCTTTACCTGAAAATCTGCCGGGTTCTCCCTTCTCTTGCGCGCAAAGCTCATGAGCTTTGCGCGTGCACCGCTCTCCTGCCACGCATTTTCCGCCCGCTCCAGTCTCCTCTCCAGTTCCAACGACGCTTCATACCAGACATCCGTAAGCCCGGATGCATAGGAAATATAATCCTCCTCTTCCATGACAAACCGCTTCGCGGCGAGATACTGTACTGCACTCTCCCTGTCTCCTGACAGGGAAAACGCCTTTTCAAAGCTGGTCGCCGCCAGATCAAACAGGAACAGCTTACTGCAGACACAGCCTGTATTATGATATACCTTTGCGAGCAGTGTCCTATTCTCGGCCGGGATCTCCCGCAGCAGCTCCACATACTGATTGACTGCCTGGCTGCATTTCCCTCCCTGTGCCAGATAGTCTGCCGCCATCTTCTTCTTTTCATAACGGTCAAGACTCGCGGAGGATTTTAGGAACTGTTCGATCTTCACCCTGTTGTTTGTTCCATAGTATCCCACATACTCGAGTATGGTTCCGCAAAATATTGCCACCGAAGTCTTTCCACGATCCAGTCCATGCAAAGCTGTGGCCAGCTCCGGCAGACCGCATTCCTTGTCGATCCATTCCACCAGATCCGGCGAAGCAAACTCATCATCGATCAGCAGCGTCTCCTCACCAATGCAGAAGCATAACTCCTCGATCGTATAAATGCTGACTCCGTGACTCTTCAATTCATATGGATTTTTCGCAACGTTCCCCGTGCATAAAAGCACTCTGCCCATCCTTTTTCCCTCATATCTCAAATTCTTCCTGCCAGGTCTGCCCCGTGGCAGGGTAAATCTCGCCAAATCCCATATCCCTCAAAATAATCTGCACCTTGTTTTCCGCTTTCATGGAAAGCTCCATATGCAGTCTGGTGGCGCGCATCTTCCGCTCCGGCATATCGCCCATGATGATCTCCACCTCCCTGGCATCGCGTCCGGTCAGCGGTGTGACCAGAATGCGGAAAGAATACCCGCTCTCCAGGATAAAGTCACACTCTGCCCCCGCTTCAAACCAGTTGATCCCGGCATCAAGAATTGCAAAATAGGAAGGTTCCCCCCGGCGAAGCACTTTCATTCCAAGGTTTGCTTTCAACTTATCCTTTCCGAGGAACACATGCTCCTTTCCTACACTGCTTTGTACAAGCTTCTCACCCGCCGCGAAACAGGCGCCCTTGCTAAACAGATTATTTCCCTGAAAGATCCGTCTGCCGCGGCAGAGATACCTGAGAGATTCCCGGCACCAGTCTCCTTCAAAGCCTCTGCCGATCAGATACACCGTGGACACGATCCTTCCGTTGCAGAGCTTCTCGACCGTCTGCAAAAACTGCCTGTCAAGCTGTTCCTTCTCACCATCGGAAAGCGTTCCTTCCCCGGACAGATCACGACTGATCTCAGGATAGACCTCATCCTCCACAAATACGACAACCGGAGTCGTTTTGCGGTTACACTCCAACCGGTAGGTTCGAAGCTGCTCCCCCTCAAAATCGCAGAGCAGCACCTCATGCTTCCAGAGTGCTTCCTCCTGATGAAGTGTATAATCATAAAAGCTCTCGATATGATCCTGAAAAAAGATATGCTCTATTTTCAGCTGCATCATCCGGGCTGCCCGTTTCAGCACCTCCACCATGGCGTGATCGAGATTCTCCACCGTGATCATAAGCGCCTCTGCCTTGTCCACAGATACAAGCAGTCCCAACAGATTCAGACTCTTTTTCATAAAAAGGGCAAGTAGCGCTACCGGATCAAAAGAGCTGCCTCCCACCTCGATCTCTTCCCCCGCTCTTGCAAGTTCCAAAAGATTGTCGACCAGGATCCCCTCTCCGTCCTGTGCAAGCTGCAGCGCTTCTTTGCCGTAAACCCACTGATTGACCTCAAGACGCTTGGCGAGCACCGTCGGGAAATTATACTGCTGCTCTCCTGCCACGACAGAGACCGTCTCCGGTTCTCCTTTCTCCATGACATAATAGCTGATCTGTGAGAATTCACTGCCGAGATCATAGCCCAGCACAACCCTATTCTTTTTTCCGCTCCATTCTCCTATTTCCGGGAGTTTCATTGCCACCTCACATCAGCGTAAACAACTGCTCTGTCAAAAACGCTGTCTCTTCATACTCAGATACTATTTTTGCTGCTTTCTCATGCTCCTGCAGAGTCACAGCAATCACAAAATCATTGATCCTGTTAAACCGGCTTCCCTGATATTCCCTGTCTGTATCACTCTTTTTTAACGTTCCCTCGGCCGAAAGCTTTTCCCGTCCGTCATGTTCTTCCATTATGTAATATTGTACGGCTTCTCCAAAGAACAGCACAAACTCTTTTGTATAGATTCCCCTTAAAATTCTGTGCATCCGTTCCGCCTTGCTCTGACCGGGCAGTGCTCCGTCTCCCTTCCAGATATAGTGAAGGAAAACGGGATTTTCCGTATCTGCCTGCAACATTAACACAGTCCTGTCATGATGAAACTCTACTACAGGACAAACAGAAGAGAATTTATGGAAAAATTCAAAAAAGATTCCGCTTTCGGACATCAGTTCGCTGACAAATCTCCCTACCATCTCCTGATCCGCATCAGCCACATGTTCCTGCTCAGAAAGATACTTCAGCATGGCAAGCCTGACGTATGGTTCCAGTGCATCGCCATCGCGGTACATTTTCCGGATCTGATCAAACATCCGCTTCGTCAGGAGCTGCCCATTGGTAAAATACTGATAAGACAGATGCGACAGATATCGCATTGCCGTCTCTGTCCTTCCTTCCGTCTCCAGATATCTGTCATATATCAGACCTTCTTCTTTCAAAAACTCTCCGGAAAAGAGCATCTGCTGCAAAAGTCTCTCTCCGATATGAGAATTTTCCACTTCAAAGCGGTCACAGGCAAACCAGATATCCCTGAGTTCTCTCGACGTTCCCTGATAATACTGTTCCAGATATCTCAGGATGCTCTCATTATATTTCCCGCGGTCAAATACATATTTTGCAATATCCGTAAGAATCGGCGTTTCACGAAATTCCGTGTACGACAGGATGTAGGCGGCAAGCCTGACAAGGATCCTGATGTCACAGCCTTCCACGTCAAACCGTTCCACCCACTTAAGCGCACGCTCATACATGCCTCTTCCGATCAGACTGCGCATCACGCTGTCCTGATCCCGTTTCTTCATAGATTCCGGCTTCAATCTTTCCAGAAGCGCTTCCAGCTCTGCCTCTTTATCATTTTCCTCATAATAATGCAACAGCTTGACCGCCATTTCACTATGGTACTCATCCGTGATCTGTTCCCTGTCAAGGAGTTCACTCACATACCCGGCATTTTCCTCGGAAACCATACTGTAAAGATGTCCCTGCTCGCACAGATAGAGCACTCCTCCCGCGCTCTGCTCCAGGATCTTTTCAAACCCCAGATGTTCCGACACAGGATAGGCTACGGATTCTCTCCGGCACGGTATACTGCAAGAGAATCGGTTATGCTTTCCGTCCTCCAGAAGCAGTTCCACATCTGTGCTGTATACAGGCACGTATGCTACGCCGTCAGTCACCGGAAAGATTTCTTCCTCCTTCAGCTTTCCGTGAACTGCGATGACCCTGCGCATCCTCGGATCTGCCACCGTAACCTTCTCTCCAAAGAAAAACCTTGTATATCCGCAACTCTCAAAACGCTTTATCATCTGCGGCTGCAACAGTTCCCGGCAAATACATGCCACATTATCATTAAAACGGTCTCTGACGAGCTGATCTTCCAGGAACCGCTCCATATCCGGAAGATAAGACCGGTAGAGTTCCGGATATTCTTCTTTATTGCGGATGACATAGGCATACAGATATGCATTCTGCTCCCAGGGAAGTTCACTATGGTACGCAAAATACAAAAGTGCGATGCGCGGTATTTCTTCCCCTCTGTTCAGGTCCACCGACATCATATAGTATTCGTACAGTCTTGTGAGCCTGAGTTCCCGTTTCACGCCCTCGCGGTACCACTGCAGATACTGTGGTCCCGTTTTGTTGCCCTTGATCAGCAATGCACAGATGGCTCTGAGCGTCTCATCATCCTTTTTTTGCTCATAACATACCCTGAGCACATACAGCATGCGTTCCGAATACTGCTTCATACTGCTCGCAAGATAATGGATCTGACTGATGATCTCATCCGTCAGGCTGTTATACTTAGCCATGAAATTGAGCACCTGAACCACAAACGGCGTCAACTTCAACAGAAGCGCGGAATTATCCCTGACGAGCGCAGCCGCCTCCATATACCAGACAGGACTGTGACATCCCATCTCAAACTGATGTTCCAGGAACAGCCATTTGCGGGACACACTGCGGTTG
>CAMGRE010000130.1 GCA_946061355.1 uncultured bacterium
ATTCCGTGAATGTTTCCGTCCTGCTGCTCAATGTTCTCATTTCGTTCCTCTTTTCCCTATCATTTCGTCAGATCGTTACATGCCCTTTATCCTGCTGATCATCAATCCTGGCCTGGCCATGGACATGCCAGAATGAACGGCTGCTCATACGGGATCTCCTTATCCGCACATGCTCCTTCTCTCCACATACTAAAAAACCGCCCGAAGGGATAGGTATAATAACCATCCTGATAATGATCTGTCACATCATAGGGATCTGCCAGAATCAACACATCATCATAGGGAGACTCTGTGCCGCATGTATCGAGACCGATCACCACCTGCCAATGACCACCCCAGTCAGTCCAATCCACCATAATGGGATTTCCCGCATCTATCTGCTGCAAGAAGTATTCTTCACAACTCTCGATCGAGTCAAACCGGTAATTCGTGTCCGCATGACAGTCCACGGCAAACCCGGCCGCCAGGAAGAAATCTCTCAGTCCCTCCACAGAGGTTCCCATTGTCTCATGGGTTCCTGCCAGTTTTGCAATCTGCATTTCATCATAACTGTTCACGCCATAATGCTCCAGTACCATCACTGCCGCCGCGCAGCCGCAGGTATATTCCGTTGTCTGCTGGTATGTCTGAAACCGGGGTATGATGTGAAGCGTTTCATCACTCTCCATATTGTAATAGTCATTCACCACGTAATAACGGCTGTCGGAATGATCCAGCTCATGCGCAAAGGCATCTGCACCATACTCGTCACCCGTCGTCTGCAAAGTCTCCGGATACCCGATCTCGTGAAGCTCCGGCATTTTGTTTCCTGCCGCAGACACCTCACTGTATCCTCCAAACAATACACCCGCCGCCAGGATCGAACCGGCTAAGCCAAAGCAAATCTTTCTCTTCATACGCCCTCTTTTCTGCGCGGATCCGCGCGTTGTCCTATCTGACGACATTTTATCACAACCTGCCCTTCAGTAAAAGAAATATATTTTCCCGCAAGACACGAAGAGCCCGACGACCGCGCTGTGCGCACATCGTCAGGCTCATATTTTTACTCATTCTTTGCCGTGGACTCTCTCTCGAGAAGCTCGGCGTCATACACCAGATGCTGATGGTTCTTACGTCCGGCAATGATTTCAAACAGGAGTGTCACCGTCTCCTTTGCCATCACATCCGCCGGCTGACGGATCGTGGTGATGGAAGGCATGTAATACTGCCCGAGTTCAATCCCGTCGAAACCTGCCACGGAGAAATCATCCGGCACGCGCTTCCCGGCATCCCATAACGCCCGGCAGGCGCCGATCGCAAGCAGATCAGAAATGGCGAAGATCGCCGTACAGGGAGTCCCCTGCTTCAGCAGCTCCTGCGTCGTCCGATAGCCGTTCTCCATGGAATAATAGGAGATATCCCGTCTCATATTGAAGATCAACTCATCCCTGACCGGAATCCCGTTCTTCTGAAGCGTCTTCTTATAGCCCTCCAGACGCAGCTGACCGATACTGGTATCCTCCATCTCTGCCGCAAGGATCGCGATATCCCGGTGCCCCTGATCGATCAGGTACTGCACCATCCGACCGCTCTCCTTCTCGTCATCTACTGAGATCGAAGAATAGAGGTCACGGCTCATGTTCCCCGGCGGACAGCCCACCGTACTTAAGATAAACGGAACCTGCAGCTTCTTGAGCTTCTCCTCCGAATGGGAGAAATGTCCTCCCAGGAAGATGATGCCCCGCAGCCGCTTCTCCTTGATCAGTTCCAGCGCCACATCCACCTCGTCCTCATTAAATTCCACATGATGCAGCACCAGGGAATATCGTTTCTTCTTGATCTCCTCCTCCAGCACAGTGATCATCTTGTTAAAGAACGGGTTGTCCATGCCCTTTACAAGCACCGCGATGGATTTGGCATCCGTCCGCTTCAGGTTTCTGGCGCTGTTGTTCGGAATGTAGCCATACTCCTTGATGACCGACATGATCATCTCTTTTGTCTCTTTGTTGATATCCGGATGATTGTTGATCGCGCGTGATACCGTACTCACGCCCACTCCACACATCCGTGCCACATCTTTGATGGTAATCTCTTCCATGCCCGATGTCCTCATTTCTTATGTTGTACCGCTCAAAGCCTGCCGTACAATTTTACTACATCTCTGATCTGTTTTGCAAGTTCCGGCGTGTAAGCGCCTTTTTTCATTCTCCACTTCCAGTTCGTGCCGAGCGTGGACGGCACATTCATGCGCGCCTCCGCCCCGAGCCCCAGATAATCTTGCATGGGAATGACAGCCGTGTCAGCTACACTTGACAATGCGGATCGGATAAATACCCACTGGACATCCTTGTCGCTCTTGATATTCAGGTAACGCTTTGCAAAGGCTTTGTCTCTGCGGTTTAAACTCCGATACCATCCGAGCGTAGTGTCATTGTCATGTGTGCCCGTATAAACCACACAGTTTGTGGGATAATTATGAGGAAGATAATCACTCTCCTCTCTGGAATCAAACGCAAACTGCAGGATCTTCATTCCCGGATAGCGTGTCTTTTTCACCAGTTTAATGACCGACGGAGTTAAGAATCCGAGATCCTCCGCGATCACCTTAATATTGCCAAGCTCTGCTTTCAATGTGCGGAAAATATCGTATCCCGGTCCCTGCTCCCAGTGCCCGAACTCTGCGGTCAGATCACCGTAGGGAATGAAATAGTACTCGTCAAATCCTCTGAAATGATCGATTCTGACAATATCATACAGCTGATAGCAGTATGCGATCCTCTGGATCCACCACCTGTAACCGGTCTGCTTGTGATAGTCCCAGCGATACAGGGGATTTCCCCACAGCTGCCCCGTAGCTGAGAACGCATCCGGCGGGCAGCCCGCCACGCCGATCGGCGTACAGTTCTCATCCAGCTGGAACAGCTCCGGGTGAGACCAGGTATCTGCACTGTCAAAAGCTACATAGATCGGGATGTCTCCCACGATCTTAATCTTTTTGCGGTTCGCATAAGCTTTCAGAGCCGTCCACTGCTTTGCAAACAAAAACTGCTGGAATTTATAGAAGTCAATCTCTTCCCCATACTTCTCTGTATAGGCTTTCACTGCCTCCGGTTTCCTCAGACGGATATCCTCATCCCAGGTAATCCAACTCTTGCCGTCAAAGGAATTCTTGACCGCCATATATAATGCATAGTCGTCCAGCCAGTATGCATTTGCTTCCACAAAGTCCTTATATTCCTGACTGTCCCGGTCATTTCTGTTCCGGAATGCTTTTTTCAGCACTTTAAAGCGTGCTTTGTATATTTTCTCATAATCCACGTACTCTTCATTACTGCCAAAGTCGCACGCATCGCAATCTGCTTCCGTCAGATATCCTTCTGCGATCAATGTCTCCAGATCAATGAAATACGGATTTCCCGCAAAGGAAGAAAAAGACTGATACGGGGAATCCCCATAACCTGTCGGTCCGATCGGCAGGATCTGCCACAACTTCTGACCCGCCTGCTCCAGGAAGTCCACGAACTCATATGCCTCTTTGGAAAAGCAGCCGATGCCGTAACGGGACGGCAAGCTGGATATCGCCAGCAGTACTCCACTCTGCCTCATAATGTTGTCATCCTTTCACAGCACCTGCCACAACACCTTCGATGATATACTTCTGGCAGGCAAGATAGAAGATAATGATCGGAATGATCGCAATCACAAGCATTGCCATCAATGCGCCCATATCCTTGTTTCCGTTTGATCCCACGAGCATCTGCACCACAACGGGGATCGTCTTATATTTGGTTCCCACACCGATTACCAGATAGGGAAGCAGGAAGTCGTTCCAGATCCACATTGCATTCAGAATCGCTACCGTAATGGCAGTGGGTTTCAGGATCGGGAATACCACCTGGAAGTAAGTCTCTAACGGATTGGCACCGTCGATCATTGCCGCCTCCTCGATCTCGAGCGGAATGGATTTCACAAAACCGCTGAACATGAATACGGAAAGACCTGCACCGAATCCCAGATACAGTACACACATACCCAGGGGATTCTTCAGATGGAAAGTATCAGCCAGATCCACCATGGAGAACATAACCATCTGGAAGGGTACAATCATGGAAAATACAAACATATAATACAGTACACTTGTCACCTTACTGTGCACTCTCGTAATATAGTAAGCCGTCATCGAGGTAAACAGGATGATCAGACCCACAGAAACGATCGTGATAAAGAACGAATAGCCGACTGCACTGAGCATACCCGTCTTGGTAATGCCGTTCACATAGTTCGTGATCCCGGAAAAAGTCTCAGCGGTGGGCAGTGCAAAAGGATTCTTGCTGATGAACAGCTTGCCCTTAAAAGAGTTCAACAGGATAAAGAACAACGGATACAAAAAACACATTGCCAATACGAGCAGGAATGCGAAAATAGCTGCATTCAGTGCCGGTTTTTCTCCAACTTTCTTTGCCTTATTCATTACTGCTGCACCTCCTTACTCCTTGTTGCTCTCAGCTGAACGAGCGCGATCAACGCTACGATCAGGAAGAAGATCACTGCCTTCGCCTGTCCTACACCCTCATAGCTGGTCTTGCCGTAGAAAGTATCGTAGATGTTCAGCGCAAGCATTCTCGTCTTGTTCATCGGTGCGCCTGCTGTCAGCGCGAGGTTCTGGTCAAAGAGCTTAAAGCTGTTTGACAGTGTCAGGAACATGCAGATCGTGATAGAGGGCATTACCATGGGGATCGTTACCTTGAACAGTGTCTGCCAGGAAGTTGCTCCGTCTATCTTAGCTGCTTCTATCAGTTCAGTGGGTACATTCTGAAGTCCCGCGATATAGATGATCATCATATACCCAATCATTTGCCAATTCATCAAGAGTACCAGTCCCCAGAAACCATATTTCGCATTGGAGACAATGGTTGTTTCATATTTCAAAAGCACGGCATTGATCATCTGCTGCCATGTATATCCGAGAACGATACCGCCGATCAGGTTCGGCATAAAGAAGACCGTTCTGAAAAGATTGGTTCCCTTCATCTTCCTTGTCAGGAGAAGGGCGATTCCAAAAGCAAATACGTTGATCGTAAGGATTGCCACGATCGTAAACAATGTTGTAAATCCTAAGGAATACAGGAAGCCCTGTTTTCCCTCAAACATTTTGATGTAATTTTCAAGTCCAACCCATTTAGCGTTCTTAACCGTATTAAATTTACAGAAGGACAGGTATACACCCATCACAAACGGTACCACAAAGGCAAAAGCAAAGGCTATAATCGTAGGTACCGTAAAGATTACAAAATATTTTTTCAATGTTTTTTCCATATGTGAATCTCCTTTGCCGCCAGACCTGCCGTCTGGCAAAAAATCAGCCACCCGGTGTGTAATTACCACCTCCGGGTGGCCTGATCATGCAAGCGGGAATCCCGCTGTTATTTCAGTCAGATTACTCAGCTATTGCTGCCTTCTCCTCTGCCCATCTCGTAACTACAGTGTCTTTCACTTCTGCCCATGTCATGTTGCCGTTTGCATACTCGAGAAGTGCTGCACCGAAGTCATCCTTGAAATCCTGGCTCGGAAATGTTGTGAAGTTCCATGATACGCTCTGCTTGCCGTTCTCCATGAAACGATACATCTCTTTTGCAAGAGGATCGCTGGGCTTCTCGTCATCACCGAATGTTGTGAACGGTGCGGAGTTGCCGAGTGTATTTACCATGTAATCTTTACCCTTGTCGGAAGATACCATCCAGTTGATGAAGTCGATCGTTGCTTTCTGATCTGCCTCGGATACCTGGCTGTTTACACACCAGAAGTTCTCTGTACCTGTGCAAAGACCCTGATTCTCTTCGCCGTCAACACCGATGTAGATCGGCATGAACTTGATATCGCTCTCTGCTACTGTGTTGCCTTCAACCTCTGCGATCTGTCCCCATGCCCAGTTACCGTTCTGAACCATTGCACACTGTCCAAGTGCGAACTCAGCCATGGAATCTGTTACAGCCTTGCTTCCCAGAAGTCCGGGTGCGCATGTAGAGTTGTTGATGTACAGATCGAAGATCTGCTGCATGTTGTCACCATACTTGAAGCTGATCTCTGCCTCGTCAGATACGCCTGCGTCCTTGTACTCATAGTAGATCGGTACGTTTGCAAGGTGTGTCTGCCATCTCCAGTCCTCACCGGGAAGAAGGGATGTGGAAGCGAATACGCCGTCAATGCCAAGGTCATCTTTCTTAGCCTGCATATCCTCTACAACCTCTTTCAGCTTAGCGAAGTTGTTGATCTCGTCAACGCTTGCTGCCTTAGCGCCATCCAGTGCGAAATACTTCTGCATGATCGCGTCATTGTAAATGATACCATAGGTCTCTACTGTATAAGGGATACCATAGTTTCCAACTGCAAGTGTAGGATCAGACAGTGCCTTGTAGATGTCTGTTCCGGAAAGATCTAAGCAGTAGTCTTTCCAGTTCTGATAACCAACAGGTCCGTTGATCTGGAACAATGTCACAGCGTCGGTCTTGGCAACCTCTGCCTTCAATACCTGCTCATATGTTCCGCTTGCTGCGGTAACTACCTGTACCGGTACACCTGTCTCTGCAGTATAAGCTGCTGCGATCTCCTGCCACTGCTCATCAACTTCGGGTTTAAAGTTTAAGTAGTATACTCTGCCTTCGCCCTCTGCTGCGGGAGCTGCCGCCTCGCCGCCCTCTGCTGCGGGAGCTGCTTCCTCTGTTGCTGCTGACTCTGTTCCTGCTGCTCCGTTATCTGCAGAACTTCCACAGCCTGTCAGCATTGCAGAAACCATTGCCACACAAAGTAATGCACTGATAAGTTTCTTTTTCATAGCTTTTCCTCTCTCTCCTTTTTTGTGTGATAGTATTTCCGAATGCTATCACTTTAATACATGATTTAATATGTTTTGTGTTCCGGT
>CAMGRE010000131.1 GCA_946061355.1 uncultured bacterium
TAAAACAGAGGCTGTGGATCATTTGTTTGATGCCATATTGGAACTGCAGAGTAAAGAGGAGTGTTACAGCTTCTTTGAAGATTTGTGTACCGTGAACGAGCTTCTGTCTCTTTCCCAGCGATTTGAAGTCGCTTCCATGCTGCGGAATCGTAAAACCTATCTGGAAATCGCCGAGAAGACAGGCGCTTCCACCGCAACAATCAGCCGTGTCAACCGTTCTCTGAATTACGGGTGTGACGGATATGAGATGGTCTTTGAACGGCTGGAAGCAGACGAACAGAAAAAGCAATAAAGAAAGCGTAAAAAATGCTGCCGCATTCGATACAATGCAGCAGCATCTTTTATTTTCATATCAGTTCCGGCGGTCTCCCCGATCAACCGTACATCTCCATCATTTCAAGAGGATCGATATAAGCATTTTCCTTCATGATCTGGTATCCCAGCAATTGTTCTGCTGCCTGAAAGCGGAACAATGTGTGTCCCTTCTCAATCTTATCTCCCAAAGCGACTTCCGGATTCGAAAGTGTTCTGTAGATTGACGTATAGCCGCTCTCATGCGTGATCTCAATCCGGTACCCATACAGAGGATCGGCATCCACCGCAGTCACTTCACCGTCCGCTGTGGCAATCACTTGTGTGCCCGGCGCTGCGGACATCACTACGATAGGATCCGTTTCCTTGTTCTCTTCAACTTCTTCTCCGTCCTGATTCTCAGCATCTGCTTCCGCTTCCTCATCATTCTCAGGCTGGTTCTTTTTTGTCTCAGAGCTCTCCACGATCACACCGGTGCCTGCCAGCGGGAAACCGCTTGGAATCTTCTTCTCCTCTTCCTTGGCTGCCAGCGCTTCCTCATTTGCCATCTTCTGATTGATCGTATCGCTGAGGAGCGTGATCTTCTCATTCAGCTCCGTATTCTCAGCTGTCAGCGCTTTATTCTCATCCGTCAGTTGCTGCACTTTCTTCTGCAGGGACTGTTCCGATTCCTGCGCCTTGTCGCGGGCTGATGAATGATAAGCCGCCGCACACACCGCAATCACAAGGATCAATCCGATCACCGCGGAAAACACCTTAATGAAGGTCGGTCCGAGACACAACGGCTTAATCTTACCGTCCGGAGAATCGGACACGATCATAATTGTATAGTTAAATTTCTTCCTGTTATGCTTTTCGGATTCCAATCTGCTGTCACCTCCAATTTTCACATGTGCCGATTATATCATAATTCCGTTATGATTACAACTTTATCATAGAATCGGACAATCTCTCACATTCTCCGCAGCACTTCCTCCACAGAAAGCTCCCCGCCAAACAGATCCAGTGCGCTTCCGATGGTGACGTTGACGCGGTCCTGTCCTTCCCGTTTGATGATATCAATATCGGAATAGTCGTGGACACCGCCGGCGTATGTGGCGGGTATCGCGCTGTGCGCTCCGAGGAGTCTGACGATCTGCTGCTCTATGCCCTGTGCCTTTCCCTCGACATCCACCGCATGCACCAGGAACTCATCGCAATACTCCGCAAAGAAAGCAAGCGTATCCGCATTCAATTTCACATCCGTGAACCGCTGCCATCTGTCGGTAACAATATAATAATCCTCTCCGCGCTTACGACAGCTCAAATCGATCACCAGATGTTCCCTGCCGATCTGTGCACTTAAGCTTTTCAACTTGTCATAGCGGATCTCTCCTCCCTCGAACACGTAGGAGGTCACGATCACATGGGAAGCGCCCGCATCGAGGTACTCCTCTGCGTTTTCCCGACAGATCCCGCCGCCGATCTGCAAGCCGCCCGGAAATGCTTTCAGCGCAAGAAGCGCCTGACGCTTCGTTTCCTCAAAAAATTCACTGCCTGATTTATTCAACAGGATCACATGACCGCCCGTAATATTTCGTTCCTTATAATATCTTGCGAAATAATCCGCATTCTGCTCTGCCACAAAATTATCTTTTGCAAAATTTCCCGCATCCCGCAGGCTGGAGCCCACGATCTGCTTCACTTTTCCGTTATGAATGTCAATACACGGCCGAAACTGCATGATACACCTCTATGAAATCAAAATTAAATGTATAAAAAGATATTATCACAGAAACACTAATCACGAAAGAAATAACAGGTGAAAATCTGCAGCTTTCACATTCACTACTATTATTATCTTCAAGAAAAGGAGCAAGCATTATGAAAAAGTACACAAAAATGTTATCTGTCTGCCTTGTTCTTGTCCTCCTGTGCTGTGCACTCACAGCATGCGGCGGCAATAATAACAACGGGAACAACGGCAACACAACCACACCGAACAACACAACCACAGACACAAACACCGGCAATACAACACCTGCCGGAACAGGAACTACGACAGGAACCAATAACGGCGCCGTCAATGACACAAACGGCACAGTAAACGACAACAACACAAGCACTGACAACCTGAACAATAACAATAATGACAACGGTGGCAACGGCACCATCATTGAAGATGCCGGTGACACGGTAGGCGATGTGGTCAATGACGCGGCAGACGGCGTGAAGGATGCTGCGGACGGTGTCTCTGATGTGACGAACGATATCGTGGGCGGCGGAGACAACAATAATAACAACAGATAGAAATATTTTCTGTCAAAAAGAGCGCTCCCGTTTTGTGATGCGGGAACGCTCTTTTTCATAATGACAGAGACTCTGACGCCTGCCGTCTCTGTCCGCAATTCTATTTGATCTTTTCCACGATCGTACCATCCTGATATGCCTGCAACAGCAGTTCCAGATGACGAATACTCTCTTTGAGCTCCGTACCGATGTCGGTATCCGCCACACGCAGGCGCCTCATTGCCGTCTCGATCACAATGGAATCCGAGAAAATATCCGACTCTTTCTGGATCGCGGCCTCCTTGGACTCAAAGGTCTCATGTGCCACCAGACGCATACCGTGGGAATTCGCCACCAACGTGTAACCGGCAATTCCTGTTTTTCCCTGATATGCCTTGGAAAAACCACCATCGATGATCAGAAGTTTGCCGCCGCACTTGATGGGTGTCTCACCTTTCTTGAGTTCCACGGGAACGTGACCGTTGATGATGTGAGATTTGTTCTCATCCAGCCCAAACTCGCGGATGATCTTATTCAGGACTTCCTCATTGTCCATCAGCCGGTAATAACTGTTCTTGATCTCCTTGTGTGTCTCCTTGTCCGTGACGAAATACCGTTCAAAGGTCGCCATCTTGTCTTTGCCAAACACCGGAGAATTCGGTCCTGCCCAGATATACCAGATGATATCCTGACCTTTTTGCTTCTCGGCTGCATTTTTATTGTAAAAGCCTTTTCTTGCGTAATGCTCCAGCACATCATACAGTGCCTTACCGCTGTACTCTTTCCCGTAGACGTCTACTTTTTTGAAATTTCCCTCTTCGTCCATGGGTACACAACCGTGATACAACAGATTTGAGTTATGCACCTTATACAGACCGCCCTTTGAAAACAGAAAACGGATGTGGCGCTGAAGCTTCTCGCAATGCACGAACGCCTGACGCAGACGTTCCATCAGTTCCGCCTCTTCCTCCGTCAGTTCATAAGGGTGCTCGGGATCGACCGTCGGAAAATCAACATCATTCATGGGATAATCCCGATCGCCGATACGCACGGTCTTCTTCTCGTAATCAATCTTGTCTAAGAGAAGTCTGTCATTCATCTCGAATTCCGGATGACGCAGAATCAACTGTCCCTCCAGTTTAAACTGAATGATCGAAATTGCCTTGTGCATCCGCATGTCAAGACTTAAGTCCTTCGTATTGTAATCCGTGTTATATTTAATGGCGAACGCATCACAATTCGTATATGCGTAATTTTTCATCGCAAAGGTTACAAGTGGGATCAGATTGATACCATATCCATCCTCAAGCGTATCGAGATTGCCATACCGCGCCGACATACGAATCACAGTAGCGATACAGGCAAGCTGCCCGCTCGCAGCTCCCATCCACACGACATCATGGTTGCCCCACTGCACATCCACGGAATGATAGGAACTTAAGGTGTCCATGATCACATGAGGACCTGGCCCCCTGTCATAAATATCTCCGACAATGTGAAGATGGTCGATGACCAACCGCTGGATCAGGTTGCCCAGCGCGATGATAAACTCCGGAGCCCTTCCGATGCGGATGATCGTATGGATGATCTCGTTGTAATAGGCCTCTTTGTCCTGAACCTCCGCCTTCTCCGTGATCAGCTCCTCAATAATGTATGCGAAATCCTTTGGAAGCGCTTTCCTCACCTTGGAACGGGTATACTTGGAAGATACTCTCTTGGTAATTTGAACCAGTCGGTGGAGTGTGATCTTGAACCAGTCTTCGATGTTCTCCTCGCTCTTTAACACCAGTTCCAGTTTTTCCTTCGGATAATAAATCAATGTGGCCAGTCCGCGCTTATCCCTGTCACTTAAGGTATTGCCGAACTCCTCATCGATCTTGCTCCTCACGGAACCGGACCCGTTCTTCAATACATGGTTGAACTGTTCATACTCACCGTGAATATCTGTCAGGAAATGCTCCGTGCCCTTGGGCAGGTTCAGAATCGCCTGCAGATTGATGATCTCCGTGGAAGCCGCTGCGATGGTCGGATACTGCACCGCCAGCGTCTTCAAGTACATCAGCTCCATGTCTGTCAGATTTTCGCCTATCTTCTCACTCGCCATATTTCTCCCTCAGCCGGGGCGTCGAATGTTTTGCCCCAAGCAGCCTCACTGAACCACCTGACTCATATCGTAGAGTCCGGCCGGCTTTCCGCTTAAGAATTTGGCTGCCTGCAAAGCGCCCTTGGCAAATACTTCGCGGGAGTATGCCCTGTGGGAAAGTGTGATCACCTCATCTGTACCGGCAAAGATCACGTCATGATCCCCCACGATCGTGCCTCCGCGCACGGCGGAAATACCGATCTCCTTTACCGGACGTTTCTCCCGTCTTGTACTTCTATCATAAACGTACTCGTAAGTATTGTCCAGTTCTTTGTTGATCACATCCGCCAGTGCAAGCGCCGTTCCGCTCGGTGCATCCAGCTTCTGATTATGGTGTTTCTCGACGATCTCGATATCAAATCCTGCCGCTGCGAGCACTCCTGTCGCCTCTTTCAGAAGCTTCATCAGAAGATTCACACCCAGGGACATATTGGCTGATTTTAAGATTGCTGTTTTGCCGGAAACCTCCTGTACTTTCTGAAGCTGTTCCTCGCTTAAGCCCGTCGTGCAGAGCACGCAGGGGATATTTTTCCCGAAACAGTAATCGAGCAGTCCGTCCACAGCCTTTGCAGATGCAAAATCGATAACCACATCCGCCGGAACATCACATTTCGCGATATTGTCAAAAACGGGATAGCTATTCTGAATATGATCGGACACATCGACTCCGGCCACGATCTCCACATCGGGATCCTTCTCAGCCAACCCGGTGATCATCTGGCCCATACGTCCGTTACAGCCATGCATAATTATCTTTGTCATTATTGTTTCCTCTTTTCAATTTTATGTCAACCGCATGCCGGGTGAACCGGCATTCTTATTTTACCGGAATGCCGAATTCCACCATCGCCTTTTTCAAGCGTTCTGCATTGGCAGGCTCCATCTCAGTTAACGGTCTGCGCATCGGTCCCGCTTCCATTCCCATCAGATTTAACGCCTTCTTGACCGGGATCGGATTCACCTCACAGAACAGTGCGTCGATCAGTGCGGAGGCCTTTAACTGGATATCCAGGCTGCCCTGAAGATCGCCCTCAAAGAATTTTGCGCACATATCATGTGTTTCCTGCGGCGCCACATTCGACAGCACGGAGATCACGCCCAGTCCGCCCAGAGAAAGGAGCGGCACTACCTGATCGTCATTGCCGGAATACAGATCCACACAGCCGTCCGCCATCGCCATCAGCTTGACAACCTGAGAAATATTTCCGGACGCTTCCTTGACGCCGACGATATTCTCCACATCACGGCACAGTCTCACGACTGTCTCCGGCTGGATATTCACGCCCGTACGGCTCGGTACATTGTAAAGTAGCGCCGGGATCTTGATGGAATCCGCGATCGTCTTAAAATGCTCATACAGTCCGTTCTGTGTCGCTTTGTTATAATAAGGTGTCACCAGGAGCACACCGTCCACACCGGCTTTCTCTGCCTCGGTAGACAGGTAGACTGCCGTCTCTGTACAATTGGATCCTGTTCCGCCGATCACGGGAATCCTGCCCGCCACCTTCTCCACGCAGTAACGGATCACATCCAGATGTTCCTCATGGCTCAGCGTCGAAGCCTCGCCTGTCGTCCCGCAGACAATAATCGCGTCTGTCCCGTTTGCGATCTGGAATTCGATCAGCTCCGCAAACTTCTCATAGTTTACTGTACCGTCCTGATGAAAGGGTGTAGCAATCGCCACGCCTGCTCCTTTAAAAATTGCCATTTCTTTTTCCTCCTTCTTGAACTGTCTTCCATTCTGATGGAGTGCGCTGTCGCGCACTCCTGCGCGAGGTGCAGGCTGCGTCAGCAGCAATTTCCTCTCTGCACCTCTGCGCAAAAAAGCCGGGTCCACGCTAGATGGACTCGGCTCATAATTCCAATTACCACGATAGCACTCCATCTAACCAGATGACAGTCATACACCTCTTAAATGTATGCCCAGAAAGAAACCCTTCAGGGAGAGCTTCCCCTTCGGCGCGTTTTCCTTTCCCTCTCCTTCTTCTGTGCCTGACACATCCAAAAAGATACTCTTAAAACACGCAACCTCTATCTCTTTTATTCCTTAACATT
>CAMGRE010000132.1 GCA_946061355.1 uncultured bacterium
ATGGCACTGCCGATGACACAGAGTATAATATTTTTCTTTTTTAAATCAGATAACATGATAGCCTTTCTAAATGGAATCGTTCGCGTGATACCACGCACAGATGAACTTAGTATATCGAAAAAAAAGTCCAAAAGCAACCTTTGTCATGCCTGAGCCTCCGCAGTTGTGGATAAAACGGCAGAAACTCAGGAAGAAATTCAAGAGAAAAAACGGATTGACAAATCCGCAGCATTTGACTAAACTGATGTCAGTAATATGAATGCAAAGGTAGTGACAAAGAGGAGTACACATCATTCCTTTCCAGAGAGAGCGGTTCATCGGCTGTGAGGCTGCTTAAAGAAGAAGGTGTGGAAGGTAGCTTTGGAACCGGGATGGTGAACGAACATATGACAAGCATGTCATAAACAAGTAAGCATCCACGATTCGTCCCCGTTACAGGACAGTTCCCGATATGGCGTGGTTACGATGTGCGGTCGGGAAAGAGTAATAAGAAAAGGTGGTACCGCGAACATTCGCCCTTTACCGGAAAAACTCCGGTAAAGGGCGTTTTCTTTGCGCACCTCGCGGAAAAGGAGAGAAAAAATGAGCAAAGAACTGGCAAAGACCTATGACCCGAAGGGCATAGAAGACAAGCTGTATCAGAAGTGGCTGGACAAGAAATATTTCCATGCCGAAGTTGACGAGACCAAGAAACCGTTTACGATCGTGATCCCGCCGCCAAATATTACGGGACAACTCCATATGGGTCATGCGCTTGACGAGACGATGCAGGACATCCTGATCCGTTTTAAGAGAATGCAGGGCTATAACGCACTGTGGCAGCCGGGCACGGACCATGCGAGTATCGCAACGGAGGTCAAGATCATTGAGAAACTCAAGGAGGAGGGCATCAACAAGAATGACCTCGGCAGAGAGGGCTTCTTAAAGCGCGCATGGGAATGGAAGGCTGAGTACGGCGGAAGGATCGTGGAACAGCTGAAAAAGTTAGGCTCCTCCTGCGACTGGGACAGAGAGCGTTTCACGATGGACGAGGGCTGCAACAAGGCAGTGACGGAAGTCTTCTGCAAGATGCATGAAAAAGGCTGGATCTACAAGGGAAGCCGTATCATCAACTGGTGCCCGGTATGTAATACCTCCATCTCCGATGCGGAAGTGGAATATCAGGAGCAGGCGGGACATTTCTGGCATATCAAGTATCCGCTGATAGGTGAGGACGGCAGTGTGAGCACGACGGAGTTCCTGGAATTTGCGACCACACGTCCCGAGACGATGCTCGGCGATACGGCCGTTGCGGTCAATCCCGAGGATGACAGATACAAGCATTTGATCGGCAGGAAGGTGATGCTTCCGATCATCAACCGTGAGATCCCGATCGTTGCGGACTCTTATGTGGACATGGAATTCGGAACCGGCGTGGTTAAGATCACTCCGGCGCATGACCCCAACGACTTTGAGGTGGGCAAGCGTCACAATCTGCCCGAGATCAATATCATGAATGATGACGCTACGATCAACAAAAACGGCGGCAAGTTTGAGGGACTTGATCGTTATGAGGCGAGAGGGCAGATCGTGAAGGAACTCGATGAGATGGGACTCCTTGTGCGCATTGAGGATTATACCCACAATGTCGGCACACACGACAGATGTAAGACGACGATCGAGCCGCTGATCAAGAAGCAATGGTTCGTGAAGATGGATGAGTTGATCAAGCCTGCGGTGGAGGCGGTTAAGAGCGGAGAGATCCAGTTGATCCCGCCCCGCATGGAAAAGACATATTTTAACTGGACTGATAACATCAGAGACTGGTGTATCTCCAGACAGCTCTGGTGGGGACACAGGATCCCGGCTTATTACTGTGATGAGTGTGGCGAGGTTGTTGTTGCGAAAGAAGAGCCGAAGGTCTGCCCGAAGTGCGGCAAGACGCATTTCACGCAGGATCCCGATACGCTGGATACCTGGTTCTCCTCGGCGCTCTGGCCTTTCTCCACACTGGGATGGCCTGAGATGACGGAAGACCTGAAATATTTCTACCCGACAGACGTGCTTGTGACAGGCTATGATATCATCTTCTTCTGGGTCATCCGCATGATCTTCTCGGGTTATGAGCAGATGGGTGAGAAACCCTTCAAGACGGTGCTGTTCCATGGACTGGTACGTGATTCCCAGGGACGCAAGATGTCTAAATCGCTGGGCAACGGTATCGATCCGCTCGAGATTATCGACAAGTACGGTGCGGACGCGCTGAGACTGACACTGATCACGGGAAATGCGCCCGGAAATGATATGAGATTCTACTATGAGAGAGTGGAGGCAAGCCGCAATTTTGCCAATAAGGTGTGGAATGCATCCCGCTTTATCATGATGAATATGGAGGGCAAAAGTATTCCTGATACTCAGCCCGATAAGCTTGAGCCCGTGGATAAGTGGATCCTCTCCAAATTCAATACGCTCGTGAAGGATGCCACAGACAATATGGAGCATTTTGAACTGGGAATCGCCGTTCAGAAAGTATACGACTTTATCTGGGATGAGTTCTGCGACTGGTACATCGAGATGGTGAAGCCCAGACTGTATGCTTCTGACGATGCGGACAGCCAGACAGCGGCGCTGTGGACATTAAAGACGGTACTGATTGGAGCCCTGAAGCTCCTTCATCCTTATATGCCGTTTATCACGGAGGAGATCTTCTGTACGCTGCAGAGTGAGGAAGAGTCCATCATGATTTCTTCCTGGCCGCTATACAAAGAGGAGTGGAGCTTTGCAAAAGAAGAGAAAGCCATTGAGATCATCAAGGAGGCAGTGCGCGGCATACGTAATGTGCGCACGGAGATGAACGTTGCACCCAGCCGCAAGGCATCCGTGTATGTTGTCAGTGCAAATGAGGAGATCAGAACCGTTTTTGAGGAGGGCAGACTGTTCTTTGCATCTCTTGCCTATGCTTCCGACGTGCAGATCCAGCAGGATAAGACGGGAATTGCCGATGATGCGGTGTCGGTGGTGATCGCGGAGGCGACACTGTATATCCCGTTTGCGGAACTGGTGGATATCAGCCAGGAGATTGAGCGTCTCGAGAAGGAAAAGAAGCGTCTGACAGGCGAGCTTGCCAGAGTGAACGGCATGCTCTCAAATGAGCGTTTCCTGTCCAAGGCTCCGGAATCAAAGATTGCCGAAGAAAAGGAAAAGCTGACAAAATATACACAGATGATGGACCAGGTGGAGACACGGCTGAAACAGCTGACAAAATAGGCGGTTTCACGACAGAATTTGCTTGCAACTATGGATAAAATAGGTCATACTATAATTATAAGGTATGATGCAGGTAAACCTATGGGAGAAGAAGCATTAGAACTGACGAGAGATCAGTTGGCAGAACTGAAAAAGAGATTCTTCCGGGAAATGAAACCCAAAGAGGAGTCGGGTGTCCGGATCTCCAATGATGGAATGGAAGCATGGATGTATCTGGCAGAACCCGGTGGCGACAAGGAAGGATACAGCAAAGAGGAGCTGATCGGAATGCTCCGTGAGGCAGGTGTGGCAACAGGATATATTATGCCACGCCTTGTTGCCATGTCCAGAAAAGGAGTGTACCAGCGTGAGATTCTGGTTGCCAAGGGAAAGCCTGCCGTGGATGGAACCGATGGCGTTTACGAGTATTTCTTTACACCGGATGATATCTCCAAGGGACCCAAGATCAAAGCGGACGGTTCCGTGGATTACACCAGCATGAGTATGCTCCAGAATGTAAAAACGGGAGATAAGCTGGCAGTCTATCATCCGGCCGTACCGGGGCAGGATGGATTTTCGGTGGACGGTGAGATCTTGAAGTGTAATGTTGTCAAAGAACTGCCGCCCATCCGAGGTATGTGTATCCGCAGGGAGGGCAATACCTATTACGCGAATACGACCGGGAAGGTTGAGCTCAAAGACGGGACGATTGATATCAAGGCTGTTCATGAGGTGAGCGGCGATGTCGATCTGAGTGTCGGCAAGATCGAATTTTTTGGGGATATTATGATCAGCGGGAATGTGACGGCAGGCGTGATGATCCGTGCCGGCAGGAATCTGGTGATCAATGGGAATGTCGAGAGTGCGACGTTGTATGCCGGCGGTGATATTGTCCTGAAGCGTGGTGTACAGGGGAATATGAAAGGCAAGATCCGCGCCAGGGGAAGTGTGTTCTCCAATTTTATCGAGCAGTGTGAAGTCAGGGCGGAAGGGAATGTGGAGGCAAATTACATTCTCAACGCCAATGTATATGCTTCCAACAAGGTAATTGTTTCGGGATCCCGTGGCAGTATTATCGGTGGCTATACGTTTGGACTCAAGGGCATTGAGGCGGGACAGCTCGGCAATGATGTCGAGGTGCGCACCGTGGTGCACGCCGGATATGAGCGCGAGACTTACAATGAGTGGTGTAAATGTCAGGAAGAGGAACGGGACATTGCGGATAAGCTGGAGCAGATCCTCTACAAGATGGAGGCGCTGATCAAGAAAAAGAATTTTGCGGGGAGCGGTGCCGGCCAGGGACTGGTCGAACTTAACACGCAAAAGGATATCTGTTACAAGAAACTCGATGAAGTCAAAGAAAAGAAGCAGAAGTATAAACAGCGGATCGATGAGGGCAAGGGTTCGAAGATCACTGTATTCCGGGAGACTTACCGGGGCGTGGTGCTGGAACTTGAGTCCTGTTCCAGAACGATGAACTCAGAGGTGCAGTATGCAGTATACCGGTGTCTTAAGGGAAGCGTGGAGATAGAGTCTGCAGGTTGACAGAGACGGTTCATGGTATGTGACCTGCTGACGGAAAAGACGGGATGGAGTGTCAGACAAAAATGGAATACCGGGAGATTGAGAAGTATATTCTGGAGATCCCAAAGTTCACAAAGAAAAACGCACCGGAGGATACCAAACGGTTCCTGTGCTATCTGGGGGATCCCTGCCGGGATACGATGACGATACATATTGCGGGCACAAACGGAAAAGGCTCTGTTTGTGCCTATTTATCGTCCATCCTGACAGAGGCGGGTTACCGCGTGGGAATGTTTACCTCGCCTCATCTGGTCACGATGCGGGAACGCTTTCGCATCTGCGGAGAGATGATCACGGAAGAACTGTTTGTGCAATGCTTCCGTCTTGTGAAAGAAAGACTCGACAGATTCAGAGAGGAAGAAAGGAGCGGGTATCACCCCACATTTTTTGAATTCCTCTTTTTTATGGCTATGGAGTGCTTTGCACAGGAAAAGGCGGAAATTATACTGTTGGAGACGGGACTCGGGGGAAGGCTTGATGCTACCAATTCTGTGAGCCGCAAGGATCTGTGCGTGATCACGGAGATCGGTCTTGACCATATGGAGTACCTTGGCAATACTGTTGCCCGGATCGCCGGCGAAAAAGCGGGAATCCTGCGCGCGCGTGTTCCCGTCGTATACGCGGACAATAAACCGGAAGCCTCCGCGGTGATCGAGGCACAGGCTGGGAGGCTTGGGTGCCCGTGTCATCCGGTGTCGAAGGAGCGCGTTCGAAATATTGTGTTTCATAAAAATTTCATTGATTTTTCCTTTGATTCTCGTTATTATGGATATGTTAAGGGGATTCTTTCTACCAGTGCGTCCTATCAGACGGAAAATGCAGGTCTTGCGCTGACAGCGGTCGATGTGTTGGCAGACAGATTGCATGTGACCAAAGAGCAGCTTACAGAAGGACTTAAGAAGACACATTGGGAAGCCCGCATGGAGGAAATCATGCCGGGAGTGTATGTGGATGGTGCACATAATGAAGACGGGATCAGGGCATTTTTGGAGACCGTCGGACAGGATCGGTGCAGCGGGAAGAGATATCTCCTTTTTTCCGCGGTCGCGGATAAGCGTTACCGGCAGATGATAAGTCTTTTGCAGCAGAGTCGGTTGTTTGAACGGATTTATCTGGCTAAGCTGGATAATCCGAGAGGGCTTTCGGTGGAGGATATACATCGGGCTTTTGTGCAGGAGACAGGGTGCGGCGTTCAGACAGAGATCCGCGATATGACGGATGTCGGGCAGGCTTTTAGAGAGGTTGTTGCGAGGAAGACGGAGGAAGACCGGGTATATATTGCCGGGTCACTGTATCTGGCCGGACAGATCAAAAGTATTTTGCGTTGAGCTCCTGAAGGAGAGAGAAATATGATAAATTTTGAGGAAGAATTAAAAAAATTTCATCCAAGCCTTGAGATCGAGGACGCGGAGGATGCCATCTACAATCAGGATCTGACAGATGTGGCGGATGTCCTGGTCGGGATGATGCAGCAGGTGAAAGAGGAGAAGTAATCAGAGGTACTGGGCATGAAGTGTTATAATTGCGGATGCCAGTTATCGGAAAAGGATTTTTGTACGAGCTGCGGGGCGGATGTGGCGCTCTATAAGAGAATCATGTATGCCTCGAACTTTTTCTATAATCAGGGTTTGGAAAGAGCAGGCGTGCGGGATCTGTCCGGTGCGGTAATCAGTTTACGGCAGAGTCTGAAATTTAATAAAAACAATGTGGAAGCAAGAAATCTCCTGGGGTTGGTCTATTATGAGATGGGCGATGTGGTCCGGGGATTGGGAGAATGGGTCATCAGCAAGAATCTCCGCTCGGAGAAGAATATTGCGGACGATTATATCAATATGATCCAGGAGAATCCTACCCGCCTGGATGCCATTAACCAGACAATCAAGAAGTATAATCTGGCG
>CAMGRE010000133.1 GCA_946061355.1 uncultured bacterium
AAACGAAAGCACCGATGAATTCCTGCAAAACGTCGCTTATGAAATCACAGACCAACAGGATTTCTATGACCTGGGAGAGAGTTTGCATGTCGCGGCAGACATCAATCCGGAAGAAGCCCTTGAGAAAGGATATCATATCACAGCCGGCCCGGAGGAACTGACCCGGGAATACCCTGTAGAATCCGATCAGCGCTATCTGACCGAAACGTCTGAGATAACTCCAAAGATCCTGCAGGAATTGAACCGGGCAGGCGCCTCTCTGTTCGGTGCCGCGGATGAATACGGACTGCGTGTCTTCAGCGAAGCTCACCTCATGCCGATCTGGGTAAACGGCAAAACAACCTTTACCTGGCAGAATCCCCGCCTGATCTCGGCTTACTTAAACACACTTAAGCCGGAGTATTTCGGTCAGGTAAAATCTCATTATAATGATATCAAACTGGTGTACCTGGCAACGCTGACGCAGGCGGACGGCGTGTCATGTGAGACGAGAGTCGTTGTTCGCTTTACCAATCTGATGCAGGATGAGGACGGGAACTATGACCTTGCCCTTGATTCCGGAAAGATCATTGCTGCCTCCTACAGCAATACCAAGATCAAGGATTTCGTCAATTCGGAATATGATGAGGAATATCAGTCACAGAAAATCGAGCAGTAGACAAACGCCTGCTCTTTTTATACAACACAAAAAAGCGACCGCATCACATGCAGTCGCTTCTCTTTGTTGCTGTCATAAATGATTTGTGATATGTACAATCTTAGATGCCGAAGTGTCCTGTCTCATCACCGTTGATGATGTAGTAGCATACGCTCTCTTCAGGCTTCACAAAAAGCTCTACCGACTTAAAGTCGCTGACTTTCTTCTTGAGATCATACTTCCATACATCCTTCGCGATCTTTACGAGATCCTCGGTGCTGTAGGATTTGCCGGCGAACTGCAATGTCACTGCCTCTTTCACCGCTTCTTTCTTAGCAGGAGCCTTCTTGGCTGTGCTCTTTGCCGGAGCCTTCTTGGCAGGCGCCTTCTTAGCCGGTGCCTTCTTCTCTGCTACGACAGGTTTTACTGCAGCTGCTGGCTTAACCTCTGCCGCCTTTGTCTCTGTCTTAACTTCGCTCTTCTTCGCTGTATCTGTCGTTACCTTTGCTGTCTCTGTCTTTGCCGGTGCCACCTTTGCTACAGGTTTTGCAACTGCCTTAGGTGCCACTGCTACGCTTTTCTTAATCTCTGTCATAATATTCTCCTCCATAGTCCTTCACGGACTGCCCGAATGTTAACTGTTACCTGAACATTAAGGCAAGTTTAGCAAAGGCATCGTGCTTTGTCAAGCAACGCACCGCCAAAAACAAGCTTTTTGTACGGTTTTTGTGCATATTTATGCAGGATTTCGCTCCAGAGGAATGCTGATAATGAATTCACTTCCCCTTCCAGGTGTACTCTTTAACTGCATATATCCGTCATTAAATTCCACAATATGTTTTACAATGGAAAGGCCCAGACCGGTGCCGCCCATCTTCTTGCTGCGTCCTTTGTCAACACGGAAAAATCGCTCGAAAACACGCTGTTGATCATTCTCGCTGATCCCCATACCGTCATCCCGCACACGCAGAACCATATTATGTCCGCTGGAGCCGACACGCACCCACACATTGCCGCCCGGGTGATTGTACTTAATGCCATTCACGATCAGGTTCATCAGCAGTTCTCTGATATGATTTGCAGATGCCTCCACGGAGATCGGTTCACATTCCTCATGAAGTGTCACCTGATATTCCTTTGCAATGGGCTCTACCGCTTCCATCACTTCCTGCACCATGGGGTCCATGCGCACCAGCGTAAAGGTAACCTCCGCATCCTTTGTCTCCAGTCTCGAGATCATCAGGATATCTTCGATGAGCTGTGTCATGTTTTCCGTGGACTTTAAGATCCTCTTTACAAAAGTCTGTTTCGTCTTCTCATCCGCCTCAAACCCGGTATCAAGGAGCTCCGCATAGCCACGGATGGCCGTGAGCGGTGTCTTTAACTCGTGGGAAGCATTGCTGAAAAACTCCTGCCGCACTTTCTTTTCAAATTCCAGTCTGGAAATATGCTCCTTGACTTCCTCCGCCAGCTTTGTGGTCGATTCGGAAATAATATTAAGTTCATCATATTGATATTTTTTGAAATGAAAGTCCCAGTTGTCGGAGCGCACTTTCTGAAGTTCCGTTGACATCTCCATCAGCGGCTTTGTGATCGTATCCGAGAGCCTGATCGCCACCACGACCGCGATCAGAAAGGCCGCAGCCGCTCCTGCGAGAAGTGCGGGCAGGATCCGCGGCAGATAATCCCTGAGTCCCGTATATTCCACCGCAGCACGAATGACATGCTGTCCGTCAGCAGACTTCTCCGCCACATACAGCATATTCTTCTGCAGCGTCTGTGAAAACCGCGTGGCACAGCCCTCACCGGTCTGCAGCGCCGCTTTCATCTCCTCACGCTCCAGATGGTTCTCCATTTCCCCCGGATCACCCGCATCGGTATCTGCCAGCACCGTTCCGTCCGAACGGATCACCGTGATGCGTGCCCTTCTCTCTCCGAGCTGTCCGACAATCCCTGTCACCTGCTCTGAAATATCCTTATCGTAATCAAGCGTATACTCGATCATATGTATCATATCCCGCAGGTTCTTTTCCGTCTCCCCAAGCAGCTTGTTTCCCATGAAATAATAGGACACTGCGCTGTTGATGAATAACGCCACAACAAGAACCAGACAGAATCTCATTAGTATTGTACGTCTCATCTTTTTTGACAATCCCTTCGAATCCCTTTCCGCCGCTACTCGGCAACGAAGCGGTAGCCCACGCTGCGTACCGTACGGATATAACCGCCGCCCTCCTCGCCAAGCTTCTGGCGGAGTGTCCGGATATGGATATCCAATGTCCGTGTCTCAATATCCGCGTTATAATCCCACAGTTTGTCAAGAAGTTCTTCCCTCGGCACGACACGCATACGATTCTCAATGAGATATAACAGCAGTTCGTACTCCTTATAAGTCAATACGATCTTATTGCCATCCATATAGACTTCCCGCACTGCCTGATCGATCTTCAGTTTGCCGTACTGCTGTCCCTCACCTGCTTCCGTACCTTTTCCCTTCTCCGCCCTGCGAAGCAGCGATCTGACTCTGGCCGCAAGCTCCAGAACCCCGAAGGGCTTTGTGATATAATCATCGGCTCCACCATCAAGTCCGACAACTTTATCATATTCCTTATCCTTCGCCGTGAGAACAATCACCGGAATTGCTTTTAATTCCTTTTTCCCACGTATGATGCGGATGGCGGACAACCCATCCATACCCGGCAGCATCAGATCAAAGATTGCCAGGTCGGGAACCTGCTCCTCCATTCGCGCAAGCGCCAGTTCCGCCGTCTCGAAGGTTTCCACCTCGTATTGGTAACCCTCGAGCGCCACCTTTACCAATTCGCGTATGTTCTCATCATCCTCTATCACATAGATTTTCTGCATTTTTATCCCACCTCACTTGCAACGTATTCCGCAATGTTATCCGCATGGTCTGCAATCCGTTCCAGATTACTGAGAATATCCAGGAAGATCACACCGCTCTCCGGCGCGCATTTCCCCTTGGAGAGTCGCTGTATGTGCTTGTCGCGCAGTTCTTTCTCCATCTTATCCACTGTCTTTTCCGCTTCCTGCGCACGCTGTACAGATGCCAGACTTCCTTGTTTCCTTGCCTCCAGGGAAGCATCCAGTGTCTTTACCGCAGCTGTATAAATTTTCTCCAGATCCCTGTTTCCCTTCTCGGAAAACTGAATCTTATCCTTGCGTTTACTGTCCGCGAGCTCCGCAATGTTCTCGCTGTGATCTCCGATCCTCTCGATATCACTGACCGTATAAAACAGATTTTTGATCTTCAAATGCTGTGCCTCTGTCAGTGACAGGTTATCCACCTCCACAAGAAATGATGTGAGGAGCTTCTCGAGCTGGTTCACGGTTTCCTCCGTGCGGAATACCTGCTGTATCTTCTCCTTGCTGTTCTCCACTGTGGCTTCTATCGCGAGCACCAGATTCTGTCTGGTAATGTCGCCCATGTAAAGAACCTCACCGATCGCAGTCTCAATGGCAAATGTCGGATTGTTCAGGATACGGCGGTCAAGTCTCCTTGCCACCTGACTCTCAATGGTATCCTCTGCCATATTCTGCTCAGGACTGTCCGGAATCAGGCGGATGGACAGTTTGACAAGCGCATCGCCAAAGAGAAACAGCACCAGCGTATTGAGCACATTAAATACCGTATGGAATACAGAAATCTGTACACTGTTAATTGTAGCAGATGCCCAGCCATTCTGAAACCGGAAAATAACAAACATTACGATTCCAAACCAGACACTTCCGATCATGTTAAACAGCAGATGGATCACTGACGCCCTCTTTGCGTTTTTACCTGTACCTGTACTGGAAAGAATCGCGGTGACGCACGTTCCGATATTCTGTCCGAGTGTAATAAACACTGCTGACTGCCAGTTGACGATGCCGTTCATGGCAAGTGTCTGCAGGATACCCACGGAAGCGGACGAACTCTGAATGATAGCCGTGACCACTGCACCTGCCACGACTGCGAGAATCGGATTTTTCCCCAGTACGCGGAACGCTTCCGAGAATACGGGTGCATCTTTATATGGAGAGATTGCCCCAGACATAAAGCTCAGACCGATAAACAGGATTCCGAATCCTGCCATGATCTCCCCAAGCTTCTTCTTGCGTTCGGATTTCGCGAACAGGAACATGATCGCACCGACGCCCACCACAAGCGGGGCAAAAAACTCCGGCTTGAGCACACTGCCCCATTCGTTTAACGATACGATCCATGCCGTGATTGTCGTACCAATATTGGCACCCATGATCACTCCCACAGCCTGGCTCAAACTCAGCATGCCGGCATTGACAAAGCCCACCACCATGACCGTGGTGGCTGAACTGCTCTGAATCAGCGCGGTGATGCCCGCTCCCATCAGCACCGCCACAAAGCGGTTCCTCGTCAGGAAACCCATCAGATCTTTGAGTTTTCCTCCCGCTGAGCGCTGCAGTCCGTCCGCCATGATATTCATGCCGTAGAGGAACAGTCCCAGTCCTCCGATAAATTCAAATATCATCCCCAAGTCATTGATCGTCATAAACTCCTCCACTTTATTTTCCCTGTCTGCGACAGGTAAACTTTTAGATTACTCCTGTTTCCAGATTCATTCTATCAATAGTGTGTAAAATCACCCTTTGAGTTATGTAAAATCTGTGTAAAATCGAGTGATCTATGCGGAGAAAGGAAAAGAAGGGAGCCTGTCAAGGTTCCCTTCCATACTCAAAATACCGTTTCATGATATGCACTACCTTATTGGAGTCTCCCTCCCGGATCGTCACATCATAGCGCCCGGGGATTGTCCCGAACGTGACTGTTTTGCGGATTCCCGTCATTTCTTTCAGATACTCGATCATGTTTTCTTTGGAGGCATTTTTATTGTAAATCTTCATATATTCATAACCCGGATACTGATCGGAATCATATTTTATGATCTTCAGTTCCTTCTCCCAGCCATGCTCCGTCAGGACGCGGTAAAACTGCTCGACTTTCTCTCTCTGCTCCAGAATCATAAAATATACGACTTCCTCCTCCTGCGGCGGCTCGCGCTTCACATAGTTGCGGAAAGGAGATCTGCGCAGCGTCTTGACTACATTGTTGTATGCCGGATTTTCACTCTCGGAATAGTAAATGACAAGCATGTCATCCATAATGATATTGACGAAGCATTCCAGGCCGTTCTCCCTGAGCAACTGCAACACCTTCTGAGACGTCGTCGATGACATGACATAAACCTTGCGGTACATCTTTTCTTCCATATCATACAGAACCGCACCGTCCATCGCGATCACCGGAAGCTTCAGATGGATATCCCGCATGGGTTCCATCAACGAAGCAGGTGTGCGGATTGTGGAAATCGTAAACAACAGTCCCTTCTCCAACATACGGTTCAGTTCCACTTTTGCATAATCCGTCAGATTTGATTTTTCATTCAGAAGCGTATCGTCCAGGCCGGAAACAAACAGAATATCCGTCTTCTTTTTGAGGGGAAGGGAAAAATCATTCACAAAGATCCCGACACCGATACCGATACAGGTATCCAGGAATCTGTTCCACACAAAATAGTACGGATTCACATCCATCGCATGATTCACGGCAATGCTCAGGAAAACAACGCATGAAAAATAGGAAGCCTGTTTCTTGTGCAGAAGCACCGTCGTATACAACACCAGTACGATCGACACCGACACCATTACCGCCTGTACCACGAACAAATGCTTTTCATTTTCCGCAATGGCGCTTCTGTGCATCAGATGTTGGAGCAGCAGGAGAAATACAAGCCCATACAACGCGCCGATAACCGTACCACTGAAACGCTGAATCGCATTCTTTTTTGTATTGCTGCGGTACATCTGGACGCACCATAACGCAGAAAGCAGGGAATAGAACACAATCCCTTCATTTCCCCGAAAGTAAGCGATGACAAAGCAGAGTGCAACCGCAATGCCTGATTTTATGATCCGCAGCCCGATCATCGGAATATGTTTTTGTATTTTTTTCATACTGATCCTCATTTCTGCAAATTGC
>CAMGRE010000134.1 GCA_946061355.1 uncultured bacterium
CGATTGGAAGTTGTGACAAATATCAGTTATTTGTCACAACTCTGATATTATACCGTGGATCCAAATAAAAATCAAGGTATTTTTATAATTATTTTAGGAAAAGAATAAATCCTTATACCACTGCACGGAAGTGATGTATGCATCGTAAACAGCGTCAGTGGTCTGGTTCATGACAATCACCTGACGGGAGATCTCCTGCCAGTCAGCATCTTCATAGGCAAGCAGGAACTTGTAAACCGATGCGAGATCGCCTTTCTGATGTACGAGGGCATCTACAATCTCCTGGGACAGATTCACCTTTTGCAGTGCTTCTTCCAGTGGAAGATTCAGGATCAGATCCAACACGGAAAACAAGCCGGTCAGGAACAGTTCGGATGATTTCATGGCAAGACCAAAGACAGGAGCCAATTGTTCCATGAACTTTGCACGCAACAGAGAGAGTCGCGTGATCTCATTCGGCTTATCGGTACAGAGCTCTTTGGTCACCGCGGTATTGATCCATTTCTTTAACTCCTTCTGTCCAAGCATCGCCGCAGCGTGGCGGATGGATGTGATCTCGGAATTGACGGAGATATGATTGACCATATCCAAAAGGGAAACGACCATGGCAGTGTCCCGGCTGATGACATCAGCCGCCTTGGTAAGTTCAAAATCGTTGTCGTTTACCATATTCAGCAGTTCGAGATAATTTGCTTTGAGAGGAGAGACTTCTGTTTCCCCGTTGTTGATCGGGAGACGATAGAAGGAACCCTCAAACAGAACAAAGCTGGGATCCTCGCTCAGACTTTCAAACTCTGCCTGCGTGTCGATATTGCCGACACAGATCTTAATGTTGGGATGCAGGTGACCGAAGTAAATCTTTGCCTTCCTGACATCAATCTTCTTCGTGTCGAGAAGGATATAGTCCATCAGGGACAACAGTTCCCTGTTCGCTTCAAATTCCATAACGGGAAGCTTGCGGATCGCAAACTTGTAACCCCATGATTTCACTTCTTTCAGCCTGTTCAGATAAACATTGTCATTTGCGATCGACTGGTCAAATAACAAGGTAAGCCTGTTTCTCATAGGCTCATCCGGAGAAAAGGCATCTGAAAAGATGGCAATATTGCCCACGGGAACAAACACATCAGAATCAGGGGAGAGGGTGTCAATGCCGATGGATTTGATGACATCAAGCCCGTCCACACTGGCAGCGCCGTCATTTTTTCTGGACCCGAGTAAAGAGGGCTGCAGCAAAAGATTATGCTTTTGGGAAAAAAGTGAATAGGCGCGGACTTTCATGTCCTTGTCAAAAAAAGGTATTAAAGTTGCAAGCATATTGTTCCCTCCCTTGGAGTTACATTTTATATGCGCTTATTATAACATATGTTCTCTTTTTTTTACAGAGTATTCTGTTGTTTTTTCAGATTTTTGTGGGCTGTCGAAAGCATCAGCTTAATGCGGTTGAGCTGGTTGACTTCGCTGGCGCCCGGATCGTAATCAATGGCGACGATATTGGACAGTGGATACTGTCTGCGCAGCTCCTTTATGACGCCTTTTCCCACCACGTGATTGGGCAGACAGCCAAAGGGCTGGGTGCACACAATATTGTTTGTTCCGCCATGGATCAATTCTAACATCTCGCCGGTGAGGAACCATCCTTCTCCGGTCTGGTTGCCGATCGAGACGATGGATCGCGCATATTTCACCAGATCGTAGATATTGGCGGCCGCTGTAAAGTGCCGGCTCTTTTTAAATGCCTTGGTGGCAGGGGTTCTCATGAAGGTCAGGGCACGGATGCCGAGACGGGAGAGTGTGGCTACCTTTTTGCTGGTGCCGAGCTGCTCTGCTTTGTAAATCTGATTATAGAAGCAGTACAGCATGAAATCGAGCAGATCGGGAACGACTGCCTCTGCGCCTTCCGATTCCAGAAGGTCAACAAGGTAGTTGTTTGCCGCCGGAAGGAATTTGACCAGGATCTCTCCGACAACGCCGACGCGCGGTTTGGCAATGTCATTGATCGGCAATGCGTCAAAGTCTGCGATCATTTCGCGGCAGATCCTGCCGAAACGGAAGTAACCGGGATGTTTGGAGGAAACAAACTCCCTGCATACTTCAGCCCATTTGCGGTGTAGGGCGTTAGCGCTTCCCGGTTCTTTCTCATAGGGACGCATGCGGTACAGGCAGCGCATGATGACATCGCCGAGCAGTGCAGCATAAGCTGCCCGCATCAGAAGTTCTGCGTTCATATGGAATCCCGGATTGCTCTCGATGCCGGCAAGGTTTAAAGAGATCACGGGGATCTGCTCCATACCGGCTTTCCTAAGGGCGCGGCGGATAAATCCGACATAGTTGGTCGCACGGCATCCGCCTCCGGTCTGGGACATGACGACCGCAACCTTATTCAGATCATATTTTCCCGACTGTAGTGCTTCCATGATCTGACCAACAACCATCAGGGATGGATAGCACGCATCGTTGTTGACGTATTTGAGTCCGACATCCACGGAATGTCTGTTGTCGTTTGACAGTACCTCCAGATGATAGCCGCAGGCGGAGATTGCCGCCTCCAGAATCTCAAAATGAATGGGAGACATCTGCGGGCAGAGGATCGTGTACTCCTTTCGCATCTCCTCGGTGAAAGCGACTTTTTGGATCGAGGTCGGCTGAATCTGGCGCGTCTGTCCCTTGTTTTTCTTCACACGCAGAGCGGAGAGCAGGGAACGCACGCGAATCCTTGCCGCACCGAGATTGTTGACCTCATCGATTTTCAGGCAGGTATAGATCTTGTCGGATCTGGACAGAATATCATTTACCTGATCTGTGGTGACGGCGTCGAGGCCGCAGCCAAAAGAATTCAGCTGGATCAGATCCAGATTTTCCACAGTGCGCACGTACGAGGCCGCCGCATACAATCTGGAGTGATACATCCACTGGTCGGATACGATCAGCGGGCGTTCCGGCTTGGCGAGATGGCTGACGGAATCTTCCGTGAGTACAGCGATGTCGTAGCCGGTGATCAGCTCCGGAATGCCGTGGTTGATCTCCGGATCGATGTGATACGGTCTTCCCGCGAGCACGATGCCGTGCTTACCTGTTTCGTTCAGATACTGTATGGTCTCCTCGCCTTTTTTGCGCATATCTGCGCGGGCATGCTCGAGTTCTTTCCATGCTTCATTTACCGCATCCCTAAGTTCCGCATCCGGGATCTCGGGGAAGGCCTCTGCCAGTCCGTGCGCGATCGTCTCGGGACTTGAGAAGGAGAGGAACGGGTTGCGGAAATCGACACTGCCCTGACGGATCTCGTCGATGTTATTCTTAATATTTTCTGAGTAGGAGGTGACGATCGGACAGTTGTAATGATTGTTTGCATCCTCAAACTCATTGCGCTCATAAAAGAGAGCGGGATAGAAGATAAAAGGAACCTTCTGTTTTAACAGCCAGGTCACGTGGCCGTGTGCAAGTTTGGCAGGATAACATTCCGATTCGCTGGGAATGGATTCGATGCCGAGCTCATAGATCTGTCTGGTGGAAACGGGAGATACCACGACCTGATAGCCCAGTCTGGTGAAAAAGGTGAACCAGAAAGGGTAGTTCTCATACATATTCAGGACACGGGGAATACCGACCTTTCCTCGTGGCGCTTTTTCGGGCGTGAGAGGCTCATAGTCAAACATTCTCTTTAATTTGTAATCGAACAGGTTCGGTACGTTGTTCTCATTTTTCTTTTTGCCTAAGCCCCGCTCGCAGCGATTGCCTGATATGTACTGACGTCCGCCCGTAAATTTGTTGATGGTGAGGCGGCAGCTGTTGGTGCAGCCGCGGCACTTGGCCATGCTCGTCTCAAATTTGAGCGCATTGATCTTGTCGATGGTGAGCATGCTTGTCTGATAACCGGGTTCTGACTGGTAATGCTCTCTGGCGATCAGAGCGGCGCCGAAAGCGCCCATGATGCCGGCGATGTCGGGACGGATTGCCTGACAGCCTGCAATCTTTTCAAAACTTCTGAGAACGGCGTCATTGTAAAATGTGCCGCCCTGGACAACGATCTGGGAGCCGAGCTCTGAAGCATCGGACACCTTGATCACCTTAAACAGCGCATTCTTGATTACGGAATAGGCAAGACCGGCCGAGATATCGGAGACTTCCGCACCTTCCTTCTGCGCCTGTTTTACCTTGGAGTTCATAAATACGGTGCAGCGTGTGCCCAGATCGATCGGATGCTCTGCAAACAGAGCCGCCTGCGCGAAATCCTGTACGCTGTAGTTCAGGGATTTTGCGAAGGTTTCGATGAAAGACCCACAGCCCGAGGAGCATGCCTCATTGAGCTGCACACTGTCGACCGTCTGATTTTTGATCTTGATGCATTTCATGTCCTGCCCGCCGATATCGAGGATACAGTCTACGGACGGATTAAAGAAAGCGGCTGCATAATAATGTGCCACAGTTTCCACTTCGCCGTCATCGAGCAGGAAAGCGGCTTTCATCAGCGCTTCGCCATAGCCGGTGGAGCAGGAACGGACAATGTGGGCGTCGGCCGGCAGTTTTCCGTAGATATCCTTCAGTGCGGCAATGGCGGTTTTGAGCGGACTACCGTTGTTGTTGCTGTAGAAGGAATAGAGGAGGGAACCGTCTTCACCGACCAGTGCGATCTTGGTGGTGGTGCTTCCGGCGTCGATGCCGAGATAACAGTTGCCGCGGTATGTAGCGAGATCGGCAGTACCTACTTTGTGGGAAGCGTGCCGTTCTTTGAATTGTTCGTATTCCGCATCGGAGGCAAAAAGAGGCTCCATTCTCTCTACTTCAAATTCCATCTTGATATTGGAGGAAAGCTTTGCGAGCATTTCTCCCATGGTGTAATGTACTTCATCCTTTGCGTTCAGCGCGGAGCCGATGGCTGCAAAAAGGTGGGAATTGTCTGTGTTGATGATGTGTTCGTCGTCCAGCTTGAGTGTGCGGATGAAGGCTGCCTTGAGCTCGGAAAGGAAGTGGAGCGGACCGCCTAAGAATGCCACATGACCGCGGATCGGCTTGCCGCAGGCAAGACCGCTGATGGTCTGATTGACAACTGCCTGGAAAATGGAAGCGGACAGATCCTCCTTGGTCGCACCATCGTTAATCAGCGGCTGGATATCCGATTTCGCAAAGACGCCGCATCGTGCGGCGATCGTGTACAATGACTGATAATATTTGGCGTACTCGTTCAGACCGGATGCATCCGTCTGCAGAAGAGACGCCATCTGGTCGATAAAGGAACCTGTACCGCCGGCACAGATACCGTTCATTCGCTGTTCGACATTGCCGCCCTCAAAATAGATGATCTTGGCATCCTCGCCGCCAAGCTCGATGGCGACATCTGTCTTTGGCGCATAGACTTCCAATGCGCCCGCTACGGCAATGACTTCCTGGACAAAGGGAATCTGCAGATGATTTGCCAGCGTCAGTCCGCCGGAGCCTGTGATGATGGGATGGAGAACTACGTTTCCGAGCTTGTCTGATGCCTCGTGCAGAAGTTCGGAGAGTGTCTCCCTAATATTGGCAAAATGTCTTTTATAATCGGAAAATAAGATTTCGTTTGTATCATTTATGATGGCAATTTTTACGGTTGTGGAACCGATGTCGATTCCAAGCCTGTAATTGGACTGCGTCATGGTACCGCCCTTTCTTCTTATTACTAATACGGTTTCATATAGTGCCTCGAAACTTTTACATTATACGACAGTTTAAAATAAAGTGCAATTGCAAAAATGTGGATAAAAAGGCGAATTTCTAAAAAATTTCTGTATCTTTTATGACAAAAAAATGAAATGGACGGAAACGACAGCGTTTTCGTTTACTTTTGAAATCCGTCATGCTACAATGTATTCGTGTTTTTTGAAAAAATGTCCCTGCAAAGGGGAGAGATGACCGAGGTATCATAACATGAATTTTTTGAATAAAATGGAACGAAAATTCGGCAGATATGCGATCCAGAATATCTCGCTGATGATGATTATCTGCTATGTGTTCGGATATGCCATCCAGTTTGTAAATGCTTCCTTTCTGGATTATCTGGTGTTGAATCCGTATCAGATCCTGCACGGGCAGGTGTGGAGGCTGGTCACATGGATCCTGATTCCGCCCAGCGGCTTCAGTATCTTCACCATGGTGATGCTGTATGTGTATTATTCTCTGGGAACGCTGCTTGAGCGTACATGGGGCGCATTCCGGTATAATGTATATCTGCTCAGCGGTATGATCTTCACCGTTATTGGCAGTTTCCTGCTGTACGGCTATTACTCGCTTGTATACAGCGGCGTGATCGAGATGATCGGGGCGCATGATTTCTTTACGGTATTGTCAAATCAGACGGTTGGCGGAGCGTTCTACGGCTTCAGCACCATGTATGTCAATCTGTCTATTTTCCTTGCATTTGCGATGACGTTTCCCGATATGCAGATGCTGTTTATGTTTATCATTCCGATCAAAGTGAAATGGCTGGGGATCATCGACGCCATTTTTGAGGCATATCTGTTTCTGGCGAGCGGAATTGACGGCAAGATCATTATCGGTGCCTCTTTGCTGAATGTCCTTTTGTTCTTCCTGATGACGAGGAATATGACGCGTGTGTCGCCGAAGCAGATCAGACGGCGGCAGGAATTCCGCCATGAGGTCCGGCAGAA
>CAMGRE010000135.1 GCA_946061355.1 uncultured bacterium
GTTTTTTGTCTTGACAAAAGTCATTACATATCAGTTCCGCAGACGCCCTGCTATCAAACATCATCCTACCGAAAATGTGAAGATACTTGACGCTTTGAGACGCAATAGCTGCTCTTATTTCATAAAAAAGCAAAAAGAAAGAAGCCTCTTCACTCGCAACGGCTTCTTTCTTTATTATCATACTATACAGTTGTCTCGCCTGCGGCAGTGTCAGCCTTGGCTGTAGCGTCTGTCTTGTTCTGCTCTTCGCGGAACTTCTGGAATTTCTCTTTTACCGCGTCATAAGTCTTCTGGGAGATGGACGGAAGATCTTTTCCCCATGCTCCGGTCGCCTGCTTAAAACCTTTCTCAAAAGCCGCTTCCATCTCATCCATTTTATCCGGGTCTCCGCCGGACAATGCCTTTGCAAAATCCAGAATACGGTCGGAAGTCTGTTCCACGCCCCAGTAGCCGTCGTCTGCGATGTCTGCCTGAGCCTGCGCTTTGGTGGCGGCATCCACCGTGAAGTTCCCGCCTGCAAGGAATTTCCACATATCGTCGTCAGAAGCGATGCCGAACGTGGTTCCCTGCTTGGTGATCAGCTGTTCCACCAGACTGCGGAGCTGGGCGGTACGCTGCTCGGCGTCTGCCTTCAACTTTGCAACCAGTTCCGGATTTGATTTGTAGGTTTTGGTTGTTGCTGCAGTATCTGCCGATTCCGAAGACTTCTCATATACCACACCGGAATCGATGGTTTCGGAGGCAGCCTGAGTGGCTTTGCCTTCGGTTTCTGTTTTTGTCGGGGTGCTTGTGTAAGCGCTGTACGCATCAACGCTTCCGGCACCTGTAATTCCATTTACGCTCATCTTGAACCCTCCTTGGTTAAAACGATAATTCTGGCGGATATCTGCAGCAGAATTCATCCTGCTGCGATATCGATACCTTTACATGAAACATATCGGCATGAAAAAAGCGTATGTTTATAGCAGGTTGATTTTTCCGGCAGAATTGTATATAATGAAGTACAATTATTTGTATACAAAATACAAAGGGAGATACAATATGGAGCCATTTACGTTGAAAGCGATGGCAAAGGTCAATCTCGGGCTGGATGTGGTCCGGCGCATGGAGAACGGATATCATCAGGTGAAGATGATCATGCAGACGGTGAATCTCTATGATGAATTGACTTTTGAGGAGCGGGAGAGCGGTATCCGGATCCGGACAGACCGGGAGGATCTGCCCGCGGATGAGAGTAATCTGATCTATAAGGCGGCAAAAGCGCTGCAGGAGGAACATTTTTATCCCGGTGTCAGCATTACATTAAAAAAGAGGATACCGATGGCGGCAGGCATGGCGGGCGGCAGCAGCGATGCGGCGGCAACGTTCGTGGGTATCAACAGACTGTTTGGACTAAACTTAAGGAAAGAGGAACTGTGTCGGATCGGGGTAAAGGTCGGCGCGGATGTTCCGTATTGTATCATGGGCGGCACGATGCTCTCCGAAGGGATCGGAGAGATCCTGACACCGCTGCCCGATGCGCCGTCATGCTGGCTGGTTGTGGCCAAGCCAGATCTCTCGGTATCGACAAAATACGTCTATGAGAATCTGCATGCAAATTCCCTGACACATCACCCGGATATCGACGGGGTGCGCGCGGCGATAGAGCGCGGGGATCTGCATGAAATGTGCGCGCATCTTGAGAATGTGCTGGAGACTGTGACAGAGAAGGAATATCCGGTCATTTCCGATATCAAGCGGCTACTCGTGGAGAAAGGGGCGCTGGCGGCGCTGATGAGCGGAAGCGGCCCAACCGTATTCGGAATCTTTGAGGACAGGGATACGGCTGAGAGAGCACGACAGGCTGTGGAGAAAGCAGCATTTGCACCGCAGCTTTATCTGACGGAGTTTGTTAAAGAAACATGTGTTGAGGCATAGAGCAGGGGGATTGTATGAAAGAGGATAATCTGCAGGTGAATATGGATGAATTTCTTCCGCTTCGCGACGTGGTTTTTAATACACTGCGGAGAGGAATTCTGACAGGGGAATTGAAGCCGGGCGAGCGGCTGATGGAGATCCATCTGGCGAACCGTCTGGGCGTGAGCCGTACGCCGATTCGGGAAGCGATCCGCAAACTGGAACTGGAAGGACTTGTGAAGATGATTCCCCGAAGGGGCGCAGAGGTGGCCAATATTACGGAGAAAAGTCTGAAGGATGTGCTGGAGGTGCGTCAGGCTCTGGAGCAGCTGGCGATCAGGCTTGCCTGTGAGCGTATTACCGAGGAGGAGAAGGCGCTCTTGAAGAAACGTATGCATGATTGCGAGAGAGTTATGCGGACGGGTGATGCATCAGCGATCGCAAAGGCTGATGTCGCGTTTCACGATACGATCGTGGCAGCTTCCGGCAATGACAGACTGGTGCAGCTCGTAAATAACCTGAGTGAGCAGATGTATCGCTACCGCTTTGAGTACATCAAGGATGTGAGCAAGCACAGTCAGATCATCAGGGAGCATTCCCGGATGTACGAATACATCGTACATAATCAGGGAGAGCAGGCGACGGATGTTGTCAGGATACATATTGAAAATCAGGAGCACGCGGTGATGGATCTGATTCAGAGAGAACAGAATACGGCAGGCAAATAAGGATAAGAACCCTTGTGAATAATCCGATGAAACCTGGAAATACTTTCCATATGACTGTACGGACAGTCGGCGAAAGGAGCAGAGGAAATGTCGGATCATTTCGGAGGAGGAAATCCGGTCATAAAAAGAGCCGGTTTTGGTATATATATATTGCAGTGGACGATGGTGTTCATCCTGTCTGCCGGATGGTGGGGAATTTTGTATCCCGATTTCAGCATGACGGAGGATGTGGTTTCGGTGGAAGAAGACACATCGGGCGACAGTGGCAATCAAAAGGATAGGAGTCGGACGGAACTCTTTTTTGATATGCTGGAAGCCGAGCCGGGGCAGATCCATGTAAAGAGCCGGCTGCTTGAGACAATCTGTGGGATAAGAGGAAATAATGATGGATCAGACAAGGGATCAGATAAAGGATCAAAAGAAAATGCAGGGGCAATGTCGGACGGAACTGTCAGCGGATATGCAGAAGAGCGGACTGCCGAGAAGCGATGCTCCCATCGGGGTGTTTGACTCCGGCGTGGGCGGGCTGACCGTGGTCAGAGAGATCATGCGTCAGATCCCCGATGAGCGGATCGTTTATTTCGGTGATACGGCTAGAGTTCCCTACGGAAGCAAATCGAAGGACACGATCATTCGGTATTCCAGACAGATCATACGCTTCCTGCGGCAGCAGGATGTGAAAGCGATCGTGGTTGCCTGCAATACGGCGAGCGCACAGGCGCTCGACGAAATCGAAAAAGAGATAGATATTCCCATCATCGGCGTGGTCAAACCGGGCGCCAAGGTGGCGGCGGAGGCAACACGCAACGGGAAGATCGGCGTGATTGGCACGGAAGGAACGATTGGAAGCCACATTTATTCCAGATACATAAACGAGCTGAATCCATCTGCAGAGGTGCTCGGAAAGGCATGTCCGCTCTTTGTTCCTCTGGTGGAGGAAGGGTTGCTCCATGATCCGGTGACGGATGAGATCGCCATGCGGTATTTAAGCAGTCTGATCGACAGTGGCATTGACACGCTGGTACTGGGATGTACCCATTATCCCCTGATCCGCTCCACGGTGGGAAAAGTGATGGGAGACAGTGTGACACTGGTGAATCCCGCATATGAGACGGCGAGAGAACTTCGGGAAATGCTTGTCAGGGAGAATCTGCAGAACACGGTGAAGCCGGAGCTCGGCAGCAATCAGTATCAGTTTTTTGTGAGCGACGCGGCAGACAAATTTATCCGCTTTGCCAATTCCATCATCAAATATGGGATTCTCTCGGCAAAGATCATCAATATTGAGGAGTATTGAGAAATTATGACAAAAGAGGTACTGCTTTCCATCAAGGGGCTGCAGTTTGAAGGGGAACATGATACAAATGATCTGGAAACCGTTACGGCAGCAGAATATTATAAGAAAAATGACAGTCATTACGTAGTTTACGATGAAGCTACAGAAGGGTTTGAGGCCACCACGAAAAATATCATCAAGTGGAACGAAAAGACACTGGATATGACAAAGCGCGGTCTCGTGAATGCCCACATGGTATTTGAAGAGAGCAAAAAGATCATGACGGATTACCGGACGCCTTTCGGCAGCATCCTGATCGGCATTGACACGCGCCAGATCCGGGTTGAGGAAGAGAAAGAGAAGATCCGGGTTCACGTGGATTATGCCCTTGAGGTCAATTATGAATATCTGGCAGACTGTAAAATCTGCATGGATGTGAGAGCAAAAGACAGTGCGGAAGTACTGTTGCCGTAATTTGATAGGGTATACAAAAAAGAGGACTGTTATTGGCAACAGTCCTCTTTCACTTCTGCTATTTATTCTATTTTACAGGTTTAGCGCCTGCCTTTTCCTGAGCCTTTTCGACCATACGTTTAAAGAAGCCTTTCTTAACGGTTTCTGTCTTGATCGGACCGTGGAGTCCTTTGACGCCTACGATATAGATACCGCTGACCTGGGCTTTCACTTCTTTCTTGACCGGAACGGAGTCAAAAATTTTCTCATCACATACCAGACTCAGCATCTGCGGTCCAACCTTTGCCTTGACGATCGGCAGCTTGGAGCGGCGCATCATCTTGGGCGTCTGGTCGATAACCATCTGAGGCAATCCTGATTCCTTCAGAGGCAGCCGTTTCTTGTCTATAATGAGCATGGACACGGTCTGCTTGTTTGCCTCAATCTGAGCCTGCTGCTCTTCCTGACGCTTCTGAGCCTTTTTCCCGAGAAAATATAATACAACAATGCCGATGATCAGCACTGCCAGTATGACTAACAAAACGATGGTAACTGTATTCACGATATCCCTCCTGAAGAACTGAAAATATTTGGCATCCGCGTTAAGACGCTATCGCCATTTTACCATTCTTTATAATAGAAAGCAAGGAAAATACAAAGGGAGGCAATTCAGTCATACCGGTCCGGAATTGTATTGTGAAGGGCAATAGTATATAATAATACGATAGAAAGGAAGTATGTTATGCAGCTTGTGTGGACACAGATCATGGAGATACTTTCGCTTCCGTTGAAACATCTGCTGATCGTAAATTGTATCTTGTCGGTCGTGATCATCTTTTTTCAGAGGAAAAATCCGACCTCAGTGTGGACGTGGCTTCTGGTGTTGTATTTTGTGCCGATCGTCGGGTTCATATTTTACCTGCTGATCGGGGAAGATATGCACAAGCGGAAGATGTTCCGCACCAAGGAGGTCGAGGACAGCATTCACGAGGCGATCCGCGGACAGGAGGCCAGCATCCGGACAAAGACGCTGCAGGCGGAACACCCGGAACTGAAGAGGTATTCGGATCTGATCTATTATAACCTGGAAAGCGCGGGAGCCATGTTTACGGATAATAACAGTGTCCGGCTTTTTACCGATGGAAATGAGAAGTTCGACGCGCTCATCGAGGATATGGAGAAGGCAACGCAGTCGATCCATATGCAGTATTATATTATAAAAGATGATGTGCTGTTTTCCCGGATCAAGGATGTGCTGGTGCGCAAGGCCGGAGAGGGTGTTGAGGTCAGGATCCTCTATGACGGCATGGGTGGAAGGTTCGTGAAGGAGAAATGCTGGAAGGAACTCAGAGCCAAAGGAGTCCGCACAGCAGTGTTCTTTCCTGCGCTTTTGAAGCGGCTGCATCTGCGTATCAATTACCGTAATCACAGGAAGATCGTGGTGATCGACGGGAAGATCGGCTATGTGGGCGGCTTTAATGTCGGGAAGGAATATCTCGGGATGGATCCGAAATTCGGTTATTGGCGAGACACACATCTGCGTATCTGCGGCGATGCCGTGGCCGGACTTCAGATTCGTTTTGTCCTGGACTGGAATTATGCGGCGAGAGAAAATCTCCTGACAGAGGAGAAGTACTTCCGGCCTTCGGGAGAGAGAGCAGGCAATACCGGGATTCAGATTATCTCCAGCGGACCCGACTCCCAGCTGCAGAATATCCGCAACAATTATCTGAGGCTGATCAGCAAGGCGGAAAAGAGTATCTATATTCAGACACCGTATTTTATCCCGGACGAGGCGATCGCCAATGCGCTGATCGTGGCGGCGTATTCCGGAGTGGATGTCAATATTATGATTCCCTGCAAACCGGATCATCCCTTTGTCTACTGGGCAACGTATTCCTATATCGGGGATATGGTGACGGCGGGAGCGAAATGCTATACCTACAACAACGGATTCCTTCATACCAAATGTCTGGTGGCGGATGAGCAGGTATACTGCTGTGGCACGGCTAACATGGATATCCGCAGCTTTAAACTGAATTTTGAAGTGAATGCGGTGGTTTATAATGAGAGTGAGGCACAGAAGATGGTTGACGCCTTCAAGGAGGATCTGAAGGTGTGCCGCCAGATCACAAAAGATGTATATGCCAGGAGATCGCTGATCATAAGATTTAAGGAGCAGATCAGCAGACTGTTGTCCCCTTTGTTGTAAGAACAGGGTTTTTGTGGTATAAAATAAAGGATAAAAAGAAAGTAACCGGGAAGGTACTGAACGGTTAC
>CAMGRE010000136.1 GCA_946061355.1 uncultured bacterium
CCTTTGCGGCTACGGGGGTTTCCTCTGCATAAGCCTCCGCTTTCTCAGCCTCTGCCGCAGTCTCCTGCGCTGCTGCACCTTCTGCCTCCTCCGGCATCAGTTCATTGACCGCCTGTGACAGATCCTCCTTTAAATCCGAAAAGAATCCCATTTTTATTTTCCTCCATTCCTTTTGTGCTTTTCTTCAATTTATCTTATTGCTTTCCCTTTGCTGGACCGGCATGATATCGTCCGTAATCGGAACAATCACCGTATCCGGAAGGGAAAGAATCTTTTCAATCAGACCGGGCAATGCCTCCACCGTACTCTTCTTGTCCGCGGCATCATGTAGCAGAATGATCGCAGTTCCATAATTTTCCAAACCGTTCGTGCAGTTGGCTATGATCTGATCACTCGACAATTTCCTGCCCGTCGCATCACCGCTGGAAATATTCCAGTCATAATATTTGACATCAATCTCTGCCAGATAATCCGTCAGTTCCCTGATATCAACAGCGCCGGCATGATTGCCGCTGCCGCCCGGGAAACGATAGATCTGCGGATATACGCCGGTAACATCATGCAGATACTCCTGAAGCATATTGAGATCCCCAATAAAAGCTTCTTTGGAGGAATAGATGTCCCGGTACACATGACTGTAGGAATGCATGCCGAGTGTATGTCCCTCCGCCAGTATCCTGCGGTACGCTTCCTCATAAGGTTCCTTTCCTTTTGCAACCACAAAGAAAGTTGCCTTGACATTATATTCCTTCAGGATATCCAATATCTGATCCGTATACATACTGGGACCGTCATCAAAAGTAAGACAGACCTTCCTGATACCGGGAGCCGGTGTCTGCGCTCCCCGGGGACGCTCCGTCTGTGATTCCTCCCACCTCCGGATACTGTCGGCCTCCGTGAGCTCCTCCTCCGTCTCCATTTCCGCTGTCCTGTCTGCCTCACTCCCCTGCACAGAAGCTTCCGCATTCTTAAGCTCCAATGTGAGGGAGGTAACCTGCCCCTCCAGCGAACGGACGCGAATTCCCAGATAAATGCATAACGCAAACGGAATCAAAACCATGCAGGCAATCGCGATCAGAATAAACCGTTTCAAACGTTTTACCCGTTTTTTCCTTTTATCACTCAGCATAATCCATACTCCTTCCCTATTGTAACACACAAAGAAGAATGAGAAAAGGAAAAAATGAAAGAGGCATTTCCAATTACTGAAAATGCCTCCGTCTTATTTTACGTCAGGGAAGGTTCAGGATTCTTCTCCGGAAGCTGCGCCGGATTCTTTTCCTTTTTCTTCTTGATCCTTTTTACTTTCTTTGCCGGCTTCTGCTGATCGTCACCACCGTTTGCCTTGCGGTTTTTGCGCGCCTTGCTCCTCTTATGGATGATCATATAGAAGGTGGGCAGTAGAATCAGTGTCAGCACAGTGGAAGCCGCCAGACCTCCGACGATCACGACCGCCATACTCTGCATCATCTTGGCATTCTTACCGATACCGAGCGCCATAGGCACCTGGGACAGCACTGTGGTCAGCGTCGTCATCAGGATAGGACGCAGACGGGACTTACCGGTCTCAATCAATGCTTCCTCCGTACTCATCGTAGCCCGCAGCTGATTCGTATAATCGACGTACAGGATACCGTTGTTTACCACGATACCGATCAACATCAGAAATCCCATCAGGGAAACCATACTCAGCGTACACTGTGTCAGCAACAGCAATACCACACATCCGATCAGACTGAACGGGATACAGAACATGACCATTCCGGAATACCGCAGGTTCTCAAACTCGATCGCCATAACCATGTAGACTAACAGGATCGCTGTGATGATCGCCATGATCAGGGATGTAAACTCTTCCACCATCATCTCGTCCATCGTGTTGGTCACCTGCTCCACGCCTGCCGGCAGGATGGTCTGATCCATCTGTGCCTGGATCGTCTTCTGCGCGCTGAACTTGGCATCCGCCTCAAGCGTTGCCGTGATCGTTCCGGTGTAACGTCCGTCTTTTCTGATGATCGTCTGCGGCGTATCCGTATAGACGATATCCGCCACATCGGAAAGCGGCACCTCGGTTCCCGAGGAATTTGTCAGTGTGATACCGTACACATCATTGATCGTCTCATACTCATCGACGGGATATTCCACCGTCACCGTATAATCTTTATCGCCGATCGACACATCCATCGCATCGGAACCACCCATCGTGGTGTAAAGGATGCCTGCAACTGCCTTCGGATTTAATCCGGATGCGTTCGCCTTCACCGGATCGATCACGATCTCCGCCTTGGAAGATGCGTCTGCCAGGGAGGAACTTGCACTGATGACGCCATCCGCCTTCTGGATCTCCTTGGATACGATACGGCACCCCTCTTTCAGAGCCTCCAGATCGTTACTCTCAAGCGCTACATCATACGTATTACCACCGCCGCCGGACATACCCATGGAGGAGGCGGAAGCTACCGTGATCTCACAGTTGTCCTGATACTGCGCCATCTGTTCCGTCCACTCGTTTACGATCTCCTGCGTTGTCTTCTTCTCTCCGTCGCGGATGTAACCGTTGATGGTTCCACTGGAGCCTGAACCGCCCATTCCGGTACTGCTCTCTGAGACGCTGGCATCATAATCTTCTATGTACGGACTCTCTGCCACAAAGGCTTCGATCTCACGGATCTTTTGGTCCATCACATCAAGCTGTGTGCCCGGACGGAACTGAACCGAGATCGACACCTGTCCTTCATCGGTCTGTCCCATCAGTTCGACATTGACAAACTTGAACAGCAGGATGGATACAACAAAGATTGCAAGCGCTGTAAAAGCAACGGTCTTTCTCTTATGCAAAGCTTTTCTTAACAAATTTGCGTACTTCTCACTGAAGCGATCAAGGAACTGATTGACCTTGGACTCCTTCTTCTCAATCGGCTTGTATACCGCGAAGCACAGCGGAACCAGCGTGATCGCCGAGAACAGTGATGCTGTCAGGGAGAAGATGATCGTATAGCCGAGCTGTCCGAACATCTGTCCCGACATACCTTCCATACGTGCCAGAGGCAGATACACAACGACTGTCGTCAGGGTGGAAGCAATCAGGGAATTGATCACGACCTTTGTCGCCTCATATGCCGCATCCATAAAGGACATTCCCTCGTCTCGTTTGCGGAAACACATCTCGATCACGACGATGGAGTTATCCACCATCATACCGATACCGATGACCAGCGCTCCCATCGTTACCATGTTCAGGGAAAAGCCCAGAAAATTCATCAGGATAAACGTAATCAAAAGGGATACCGGCATGGAACTTCCGACAACCAGACTGCCCTTCAGATCTCCGAAGAAGACAAACAAAACCGCCATCGTCAGTATGACACCGAGTAACAATGTCTGACCGATATTCTTTAGAGATGCGATAATAGTCTCACTGCTGTCATAGACAACCGAAATATGGACATCCGGATTCTCCTCATTCAGCTGATCCACCACTTTTGTCACTTTCTTCGACAGATTGACCGCACTGGCGCTCTGAACCTTTGAAATTCCGACACTCACATTATCCTGTCCGTTATAGCGGCTGTAACTGCCGGGTTTGGCAACCGCATACTGCACATTCGCCACATCAGACAGCCGGATCACATTGCCGGTTCCGGTTGTGATGGGAATGCTCGCAATCTCCATCGGTGTCTTATATTCAAGCTTGGAGCTCATATTCAGCTTCTGATTGCCATAGTCCGCACTGCCGGCAGGAATCGTAAAGTTTGCTGCCGCCACCTGGTTTGCCAGCGTGGAAATATCCAGTTTATACTGCTTGAGCGCCTCAGGGATTACCTGCACACTGATATATTCCTCATTACCGCCGTATACCGTGACATCAGCCACATCACTGATCTTGTTCAGCTCCGGCTCAATCGTCTCATTCACATAACCGAGTACATCTGCCGTCTCTGAATCCACCGACAGCTGCATAACGGAGGATGCGTTCATATCCATGGCGATAATCATCGGATCTTCTGCAGCATCCGGCAATTTGGGCTTGACTCGCTCCATTGCTTCCTGCATATCAATAAAAGCATCATCCATCTCTGTGCCGTACTCAAAGGAAAAGATAACGATCGACATATTCTCCTGTGACTGGGAATACACATTATCAATACCTGCGATCGTTCCACAGCCATCCTCGATCTCCTCTGAGACCAGACGTTCCACATCCTCAGGACCTGCCTGCGGATACACGGTCATGACCAGAAGCATCGGCATGTTCATATCCGGGATCAACTGTAAGTTCATCCCCGTCAGGGAAGTGAAACCGAATATGATCAGCGCCGCGACGATTACGAGAGCGGCAACGGGACGCTTCAAAATTGTTTTTGTTAAACTAATCATCTACGCTCTCCTCTTTCAGTCTGACATCTGCGCCGTCCCTGAGCTGGGCAGCCCATGTTGTAATGATCTCGCTGTCTTTTGTGATACCGGATTTGATCTCAACATCCGTATTGTTGGTGATGCCGGTCTCAACCTCTGTTCTCACAGCCTTGCCGCCGTCCATCACATACACATAAGCCTTCCGGCTCTCATAATATACACTGTCCACGGGGATCGTCATCACGTTATCTGCCTTGTTGGTCGCCATCGTGATCTTCACCTTGGTTCCCGTGATCATATTCTCGGCGCCGCCCGTAAACTGCGCTTTGATTTTAAACAGGCCGCTGGTCTGATCTGCCACACCGGCATTCTCCGTGATCTGTGCCTGATATACCTCACCGTTTCTCTCGACCTGGATCGGCTGACCCACCTCTGCCTCACGCATAACGGTCTCAGCTACATAGAAAACGATGTTCATCTCGTCCTCAGCGGTGATGACATATGCCACGTTGCCTGTTGCAGCCATATTGTTTGTCGTCACATTCTTCTTGGTGATCGTACCGCTTACCGGAGCAGTCACCTTCGTGTAATCCAGCTGGAGCTGTGCGCCCTCAACGCCTGCCTGCGCCTGCTTCACGCCTGCCTGCGCCTGCTTCAGTCCGGACTGTGCAGCCACCTGTGACTGGATGGAACCGGCAAGCTGTGCATTGGCACCTGCCAGGATCGTTGCCTTGGTGTACAATTCATAGTCCTGCAGCATCTTCTCTGCCAGACGCTTCGCATCTTCTGCGGAGAGTACGTTGTTCTTTGCCGTCTCCTTGCCGATGGCGGAACTGAACATGTTCAGCTTCATCTTATCCTTATTGTCATCAAGCGTTGAACGTGCCGAACCGATGGAATCCACCGAACTTTTGGCAGCATTAACCATCACACCAAGCGTATATAAATCACTGGCGCTGCCACTTGTCATCTTGAATATGTACTCATTTGCCGCGGTTCTCCGCTTATCCGCATTGTCCCAATCAGCATCCGAAATAGTGATCAGTTCTCTCGCGTTATCCTCTTTGTTTACAATCTTGTCATAATTCTTCTTGATCGTAGCAAGAGAATCTGCGTATTTTTTCGCACGTTCTTTATCATCCTTCAGGTCATCCAGATCATCTTCCAGATCCTCGTAATCATCTCTCGCCATACCGAACTGCTCCGCTGCCAGCGCCTCATTCTCCTCGGCAGCTTTGAGTGCATACTTGGCGCTCGCCACCGAATTTTCGAGTTTCATCTGGTTCGTATCGACCTCGCCGAGCGTCTCCGTGATCTGCGCCTGTGTATAGAGCAGATTCTGCTCCGCCGCCTGTACGCTGACACTTGCCGTCTCCACGCTTGCCTGTGCGCTCTCTAAGCTCGCCTGTGCCTGATCCATGGAAATCTGTGCACCGGTATCGTCTATCGTAAACAACAGATCGCCGGCATTGACGTGGTCACCTTCCTCAAAATATGTTGCAGTCACATCGCCTGCCACCTTCGGGATCACGTTGATCTGATTATCCGATTCGATTGTTCCGATAAATTCACCGTCCAGCTCGATGCTGGCAATTGTCGGCTTCACGGTCTCTACCAGGATGGAAGTATCCTTCTCCTCAGGTGCCTCCTCCTTCTTGCCGCAGCCGGTCATCACTGTGCCGGAGGCAAGCAGCACTGTCATCAGGAGTGCCACTCCCCTTGCATATCTGTTATTCTTGCTTTTCATGACTTCTCTACTCCTTCTTCTCATCTGTCATACTCCTTGATGTTTAGTTCCATATTATGTAACAGCTTCTTCAGGATTGTCTCGGTCTCAACAAGCTCCTCCTCAGAGATTCCCTGAAAAAGCGCTTTTCTCGCTTTTTTTACCTGCTGATCCAACTGCTGTAAAAACAGATCCGTATTTTCCTCCAACAGAAGCTGCTTGCTTCTCTTGTCTGTTTTGCCTGGAATTCGTTTGATCTGTCCCTTTTTCTCCAGACGCTTCAGGATGCCGGACATCGTGGGATTGCTCACATGAAATGCCGTCTCCAATTCATGAGACGTCAGTTCCCTGCCACAGTCTCGATTCTTATACAGGTAGGCGATCACCATCACCTGTGAATGTGTCAGTCCGACCTCACGCATAACGCGATCAAACTGAGCCCGCTGCATATTGAACAGCATTCCCATAAGGACCAGCACC